>JAOAPG010000352.1 GCA_025462785.1 Acidobacteriaceae bacterium | reverse complement strand
TTACGGATGAGTCGCCGCGCCATGTTGGCCCCCATTCTTCCAAGACCGATCATGCCGATTTGCATAGTTATCTCCTTACTTAGAAGCGAAAAGTCTTTGACAAACCAGAGACTTATAACGCTGTTCTCCGAGAAGCATGTTTACTTCGCGATAGCTTCGCAAACTTCGATGCGTTGCGCGCCAACTCCGTAACCAGTAGTCAGATCGATATTTTGGCACTTCTTCATCGTGATACATTGCCTCGAGGAGAATCTTTGTTTCTCGCTTGGTTTCGCCCTCTGACGGCATCGACTCGAAAACAAAGGTGTAGCTGCTCCTTCCTAGCTTGCCTGACGTTGAACGGATTTGGCCCTTAGAAGCCAAGATCGCTCAGTCCCGGATGATCATCGGGACGGCGGCCTGCTGCCCAGTGATATTTCCGCTCCGTCTCCTTGATTGGCAGATCGTTGATGGAAGCAAACCGCACGCGCATCAG
Source organism: Acidobacteriaceae bacterium (assembly GCA_025462785.1). Taxonomy (GTDB): domain Bacteria; phylum Acidobacteriota; class Terriglobia; order Terriglobales; family Acidobacteriaceae; genus JAOAPG01. The sequence continues at coordinate 20,180 of JAOAPG010000352.1, read as the reverse complement.
CCCGTTCTCATCGAACTCCCAATTCTCATTGCCATACGAGCGAAACCAATTCCCGGAGTCATCGTGCCATTCATAGGCAAAGCGTACAGCGATAGGGTTTCCCTCGAACGCCCAAAGCTCTTTGATCAGGCGATAGTCCAGCTCTTTGGTCCATTTGCGTCTGAGAAAGGCAACGATGTCTTGCCTTCCGTTCACAAATTCCGAGCGGTTTCTCCACCGTGAGTCAACTGTGTAAGCCAGGGACACCTTTTCCGGATCACGAGAGTTCCAGGCATCTTCTGCGAGTCGAACCTTCTGAATAGCCGTTTCGCGTGTAAATGGCGGCAACGGAGGACGTCGAGTTGTGGCTTGGGCGACGGACATAGCATTTCTCCTTTTTGAAGCCTTTTTATAAGAATCGTGGCGTTAATCTCAGCCTGGCATTAATCTCACAATCCGCGAAGGTGAAGCAAAAGGCAAGCTAGTCCAATCCAGAAAATCGCGGCTAAAGTGGCGAGCACCGCGATGTTACTCGCCGACTCCTTGGTATCCGGATCGAGATAACGAATAGTCGACCAGATTTCCTGGTTCGAAACAGTCTCTTCATCGTTATTTTTCTTCTGTCGCACGCTCATTTCCCCGAGAATTACCGCGTTACTGCGCCAATAGTGCTGACTGCTTGCGCATCATCCCACTCACGAATCGGGTTCACCAGAAATAGTTCGGGATGACCCGGCAAGCTGTTGACGTAAGGCTCACCATTCGATCCGTCATGATTCAATGTCTGCATCGTCTTTTGATCCAGGCCGATGATCATGATGTGCGGCCCGACGCGGAATTCAGCGCTGCTTCCCATCGCGTGCGACTTGTTGGGCACCCACTTGCTTCCGTACATGTATGAAATTCCGATGCGCTGCACGTTGGGCGTAAGGCCAGCCATACTGTCCTTGATAAACTGGAGAAAAACCTGGTCAAAGCAGCCGGGCTCATCGTGGGCAGCTCCGGCATAACCTGGAAGACAGGTCCATCCGTTGGTGCCAGCCCGCCGAACGCGGAACTCGCCGCCGGGCGAAGACGGCCGGTCGAGCACGGTCGCATTTTGCGGACCACGCAAGCGTCGGGATCGCGTCAACTATAGGGCGAACGTCCTGTGCCTGCCGAGCCTGTTCGGAACCAGGTCCTGCGGACGTCATCACCTAGTTATAGGTTGTCGTAACCAAGCTCCAAGCGAAAGGCACCGGATTCGAGTTTTGTCGATGAAGTCCGCCATTTGATTGTCTACTTAGTAATGATGAACTAATTGATTGAGTGGTAGTCGAACGATAATTGCCCGGCTACGGTTCCAAGCGGTGAATTGCGAGGATCATATGCTTACTTCGGGAACGGATGTCTAGCTTGTCCGACAAGGGACAGTACGCCAAGTCCAGTCAACATGCATCTTTCGCAACAGCGAATCGTGCATCCGAATCGAGGTGGACTTTCAACGTTTTTGGCGAAACATCGCCGTTCACACATCCAGGTTCTCAATCTAAGCGCCTGTTTTCGTGCGTTAGGAGCGCGTCACAATTCAACCAGGCAGCAACACCTTTCAGTGACTGACCGACATCAGGTCTTCTTCGCTTAGCAGTTGTAAATCGATCCAACCTTCTAGTGGCAGAGCATCGATTGGGAGCCGGTTCTTCCAGATGCTGACTCGGACTCGCAGCTTTGTAGCGGCAAGTATTGAGTGGACACGATCGTTCCCTGCCGAGGAAGCAACTGGGGTGGCCAGCAATAGCGCTAAAGGCAATTTAAATTCGAAGCTGCGGGCCAGTGCTAGGGCGATTCCCTCAGGAATTTCTTTTGTACTTGCGGTCTCTGCGGAATCGGGTTCACTCACGTTCAATGTCCGGATCGTTTTGTTCTCAATCTTCGCATTGAGCCGCAGCGCACGCCGCGGACGCGATGATTGATCCGCCCAAGATTCGAGGTTGACGACAACTTCAAACTCGTTTTCCGGAACGCTGTCGACGAAGTCCAACCGTCCGTAGACGTTGCTCTCGTCAATGCCCGCAAACAGCGCGTCACAAAGGAATACTTTTCCGTGCATAGCTCCGGCTCGGCGGTCAGCGACATAGTGCGCCGCGCCCATCCATTCGAAGTAACGCACCGTGTCTCCGCTCACTTCAGGATGGATATAGTGGGTTTGCGGGGTAAAAGACGGCTGAATTATTCTGCCGGTAATCGGCTGGGCAAGATAGTCCGGCGGAGTCGCGCCGAGCGCCTGATACACGTTCGACAAGTGCTTGCGATAGAGTTCATCGAACTCGCGATCGTTAGCCGAAGAGTGTTCGGGACCGTACCACCAATTCCAATCGCTGCCTTCGGCAATTAGCAGCTCTTCGAAGGCCAGCTTGCGCTGGGCTTCGCTGCAATGAGGAGACACTTCGGAATAAAACTTTCGGGCATGGTAGAGGTAGTCCCACGCACGATTATCTTCGGGAGCGCCGATCCACACGTTGAAGTTGGCATTAATCCAAGAGCCGGGCACAAGCGACGACAACATCGATTTATTCTGGTGCCGTTGAATCGACTCGGAGATAGTGACCGCCTCTATCCCGGGTTCTTGCTGCAGGCGATCATAGAAGCGGCGAAGAAATTCGCGTCCGGATTTCGGGTAATATTCCCAGGCATTTTCGCCATCAAGAATGATCGGAATCAGAGCATCGTGTCCCCGGCTTAGAAGCGGCTGCGCGGCCTCTTGGATTCGGTGCATGAGGTGATTGGTCCCGTCTTGCGCGGACATGCCCGAGTAGACAAAGCCGATCAGGTCGGAGATAGCGTGGTCACGAAAGACTAGGTGCATCTCCGTCTCTCCACGCTCGTAACGATGCATTGTGTAGAGCTTTTCTGCAGCTTGAGGCGAGACGCGTCCGTTGCCGTCGCGCTCGAACGAGATGCCGAGAGTTCGACCCAGCACCCCTTCGTCGGTTGCCATCCAATTCACGCCGAGCTTGTGCGCGATCGCGAACACTTCCTCGGAGACGCTACCTTCCGACGGCCAGACTCCATGCGGACGGACACCGAAGACTTGTTGATGGAGATCAAGTCCCCGCCGAAGTTGCTCGCGAGCGTCCTCGGGATGTACAAAACGATTCTGCGGCAGCGGCAGTCCGGGCGTCGATATCGCGCCCATATTCGTATCGCAAACCAGAGGAAGGATCGGATGGTAGAACGGCGATGTTGAGATTTCGACTCCGCCTCGCTTGGCAGCATCGGCGTGAGCAGGAAGAACTCTGGCGATCAACTTACGTTGATGGGCCATTACGAAATTCTGCTCTTCCAACGAAAAGTTGCGGCCCTTTTTGACTAGCGCCGCGACTTCGGGTTCTTCTAAAAAGAATTCATCGAACCATGCCAGTTGCGAGAGCACCTGAAGATCGGTGAAATCCTGGGTCTGAAAGTATTTATCGGCACGCTCCGGCGACTCGCCTGCGCTACGGAATAGATCCCATAATTCACAATAGCGGGGATAGCGGCCAATCAGATTCACGCTATTGGCCTGGAACAAATATTTCAGTCCAAATTGACGCTCCTCGGGACTGAGGTCATGCACGGGCTTCGCCGCGACTTCGAGGAAAGGATCACGCGCGACTCCTGCCACATAGTCTTGGATTTGCGAAATCAGCGACGGGACTAGATTAAAAGTCTGGTGGACATTGGGAAACTCGTCCAGCAGTTTCACCATTCCGTAATAGTCTTTCAGCGCATGCAAACGAACCCACGGCAGGCGGTATTCGTCCGTGACCAGGTCTTTGTAAAAAGGTTGGTGCTGGTGCCAAAGAACTACGACGCGAAGAACCGGCATTTAACGTAAATCCTCTAAAAACGCACAGTGCGGGGGAATAATGAAAAGTTTAGCATGTGATTTTGCGCACCCTTGGGCATTGGGCAGAGATATTGAATTCACAATCTTAGGACTATACCGTTCCGGTACACTAAAAGAGCATCCTAGATGCCCATGACGGACTCTACACAAACGTTATTGTCGGCCTCCCGCTCAAATACAAGTCTGCTTACGGACGATGATCTCTTCCTCTTTAATGAAGGACGCCACTATCGCGCTTACAACAAGTTCGGCGCCCACATAGTCCGAAACGGAGACCAGGCTGGGGTGAACTTCAGTGTTTGGGCTCCTAATGCAGCGGAAGTTTCGGTTGTTGGCAATTTCAATAATTGGATGCCGGGTACGAACAAATTGCGGCCTCGTGCTAGCTCTGGAATTTGGGAAGGTTTTGTTCCTGGAGTCAACAAAGGTGCCCTCTATAAGTTCCACATCATTTCGCATCATGAGGGCTACACCGCAGATAAGGCTGATCCTTTCGGCGTGTTTCACGAACAGGCTCCGAGCACCGCTTCCATCGTGTGGGATTTGGATTATGAGTGGTCCGATCAGAAGTGGATGGCGGAGCGGGGCGCACGCGAATCACTGCAAGCACCGATCTCGATTTATGAGGTGCACCTTGGGTCCTGGATGCGCATTCCTGAGGACGGCAATCGTTCGCTAACGTATCGAGAGATCGCGCCGCGCCTGGCGGATCATGTCGAACGGATGCAATTCACCCATGTCGAACTGCTGCCGATTATGGAGCATCCCTTCTACGGATCCTGGGGATATCAGACCACGGGATACTTCGCTCCTACTTCGCGCTACGGCACGCCGCAGGATTTTATGTATCTGGTCGATTATCTGCATCAGCGCGGTATTGGAGTGATTCTCGATTGGGTTCCATCGCACTTCCCTTCCGACGGTCACGCGCTGGCCTACTTCGATGGCACGCATTTGTTCGAACATGCCGATTGGCGCTCTGGATTTCATCCTGACTGGAATACTTATATCTACAATTACGGCCGCAATGAAGTCCGCAGCTTTTTGCTCAGTAGCGGAATGTTTTGGATGGATAAGTATCACGCAGATGGATTGCGGGTAGATGCCGTAGCCTCGATGCTTTATCTTGATTACTCGCGGCAACCCGGCGAGTGGATTCCAAATAAACATGGCGGACGGGAGAATTTAGAGGCGATTGAATTTTTGCGGCAGCTCAATGCGGAAGCTTATAAAGAGCATCCAGACATTCAGACCTACGCTGAAGAATCGACCGCGTGGCCGATGGTGTCGCGCCCGATCTATGTTGGCGGACTTGGATTCGGCATGAAATGGGACATGGGGTGGATGCATGACACGCTGGCCTATATGCAGCACGACCCTATTCATCGGCAGTTTCATCACAACGAACTCACCTTTCGGGCCATTTATAGCGCGACGGAAAATTTTGTCCTGCCGCTCTCCCATGATGAGGTAGTCCACGGCAAGGGCTCGCTAATTGCAAAGATGCCGGGAGATGCATGGCAGAAATTTGCCAATCTCCGTTTGCTGTATGGCTATATGTACGCCCAGCCAGGGAAAAAATTGTTGTTCATGGGGAATGAGTTTGCACAAGGGCGAGAGTGGGCCCACGATGGCAGTCTGGAGTGGCACCTGTTAGACCGCCCACAGCACCAGGGGATCCAGCGATGGGTCGAGCAGTTGAACCGCCTCTATCGTTCCGAGAACGCTTTACACGAGCTGGATACTGACTCTCGCGGATTCGAGTGGGTAGATTGCAATGATAGCGCCAACAGCACCCTCGCTTTCCTGCGAAAGTCTCCGCGGGAGACAATACTGGTCGTGTGTAACTTCACTCCCGTGCCTCGAGATGCTTATCGCGTGGGAGTGCCCTCTGGAGGATTCTGGCGCGAGCTTCTGAATAGTGATGCCAAGGAATACGGCGGGACTGGCTGGGGGAATTTTGGTGGCAAGCACGCGGAAGAGATCGCGATTCACGGTCGGCCATTCTCGGTGAATGTGACATTGCCGCCACTCGGTGTTGTCTTTTTTAAATCAGAATAGACCAGCACGATGCCCAAGTGTCGGCAGCCTTGCCGAAATTTCGTCACCCTATACTGAAACAGCCCCCGTTCGCCGTTCCCGGACAGCGACGGGGAGCGTTTTTTCGGGGGAGGAATGCTCAAGCCTTCCGCTGAGGGGGTCAAAGCGAAAGAATTTGATTTTGTCATTGCAAGTGACATGCCAAAGATCCATCAGCTCGCACTGCGAATTGCCTGCCAAGACACTTGTCCATTAAAGTAACTGCACATGCCTACCACAGGAGAACGTTTCGAACGGGCAGTTTCCATCATGGCTAGGCTGCGTGGTGAGGGCGGCTGTCCTTGGGATCGTGAGCAGACCTTCGACTCCATCAAGCCTTACACCGTCGAAGAAACCTACGAAGTGTTGGAAGCGATTGACAACCGCGACTGGGATGAACTTCCCGGCGAACTTGGTGACTTGCTTCTGCAGGTGCTCTTCTATTCCCAGATGGCCGGGGAGCAAGGAACATTCTCGATTGACGATGTCCTTGATCGGCTTTCAGACAAGTTGGTGGGACGGCATCCTCATGTTTTCGGAGACGTCAAGGCTGAAACATCGACAGAAGTGTTGCGGAATTGGGAAGCACTTAAGAGACTGGAGAAAGAAAAGAAGCAGCTACAGGGTGAAGAGGATTCAAATAAAGCCCAGGCACAATCCATATTGGCCGGAGTCTCGTCTGCGATGCCAGCGTTATTGGAGGCACACAAGATAAGCTCCCGTGCCGCCAAAGTTGGATTTGATTGGCCGGAAATTGAAGGATTGTTCGATAAGCTCGCGGAAGAAGTTGCCGAGCTCAAAGAAGAGATCCAGCGAGTTGGTCCAACAAGGAAATCCCAGGTGACCCTTGCTGCTGATGCAAGAGGCAAGCGAATACCGGAAGAACTAAGCAGTCGTTTGGAAGATGAACTCGGCGATCTGTTTTTCGTGTTGGTGAACTTGGCACGGCATCTTTCGCTTGACTCTGAATCTGCACTAAAGAAAACCAATCGGAAGTTTAGACGCCGTTTTCAGTCGATGGAATCTCAGCTTGCCGCTTCGAATCGCAGTCCTCAGGAGTGTTCTGCAGAAGAACTTGAACAACTCTGGCAAGAGGCCAAGCGGCAGGAGCAGCACCCGGAGCGATTTCCGGAGCAAAAGAGCTCTCGATTGGCGTTTTAGCATCTACCTGAATAGAATGCCTTTCTGAAACGATAGTCCTGTCCGTCAATATCATCCATGAAAATTGAAGCCGTTACCTTACGTGAAATTCGCATGCCGCTCGTCCATTTTTTTGAGACGAGCTTCGGACGAACCTACAGCCGCCGCGTCCTCTTGGTCACGGTGCATTGTGAAGGGGTGGATGGATGGGCGGAGTGTGTTGCCGATGAACGCCCCTTCTATAGTTCCGAATGGGTGGAAACGGCATGGGCCACCATGGAGCAATTTCTCGTACCAGCTGTTTTGGGCCAAACTCTTTCGCGCGGTGGGGACACGGTTGCCTTGATGTCCCGCGTTCGCGGTCACCGCATGGCCAAGGCTGCTATTGAAAACGCGCTCTGGGATGCAGAGGCCAAACAGAAACAGCGGCCGCTTTGGAAACTACTCGGGGGCACACGGCAGGAGATACAGTGCGGCGTGTCGATCGGCATTCAGGACACGGTCGAGCAGTTACTGGAGAAGGTAGAACTGGAATTGGCTGCTGGTTATGGCCGGATCAAGGTCAAGGTTAAGCCGGGTTGGGATTTGAACGTGCTCGAGAGGATCCGCTCACGCTGGCCGCACATATTGCTTAGCTGCGATGCCAATTCAGCCTATCGCATGGACGAAGTTGAGCACTTGCGCAAGTTCGACCAGTTCAACCTGCTCATGATCGAGCAGCCACTGTGGAACGATGACATTTACTATCACGCCCGCCTGCAACGCGAACTCCGGACGGCGATTTGTCTGGATGAGTCGATCGAGCATGTGCGCGATGCGACCGAAGCGGTTGAGACGGGTGCCTGCCGCATCATCAACATCAAAGTCGGACGTGTCGGGGGATTTACCGAAGCAAAAAAGATCCACCATATCTGCCAAACTCACAATATTCCGGTGTGGTGTGGCGGGATGCTCGAGTCCGGCATTGGACGCGCTCACAATATTGCACTTTCCTCGCTTGAGAATTTCCGATTACCGGGAGACGTTTCCGCGTCGAAGCGTTATTGGAAGGAAGACATCATCGAGCCATCGGTGGAAGTCACTTCGCAGGGAACGATTCCCATTCGCGACGAACCAGGCACGGGATATCGTATCCGTGAAGACCTAATTGAGAAGTTAACCGTACGGAAGCAAACGCTCAGAGCGGTAGCACACCGGGTTGTTTAGCGGCGAAGAGCCTAGTCAGGCAGACGATCAATTACTCCTGCTTTTCATTTTCTGCTACCTGACGCGGATTTTGCGCTAATTCCGATTCCTTTTTCTTCAGCAGCACCACGCCTTGTTCAAAGCTGAGATTCGAAGGGGTAGGATGGTAATCAGTGAAGATCTGGCTCGAGTTTATGTGGAGCTTTTTAAAGAGCATCACCTTCCCGTCGAAAGCCAGATCCATGCGAGTAGCTTCCCAATGTCCGCCACCTACATCAGCCTGCTGGACTAAGAAATGTCCGCCTGGATCCAAATGACCTAGTATTCCCCAGCCAAAGGCGACATCTTTCACGAGGGTTCCATCGATTTTGGCAATGCGGCATTGGTTCGTATCAATCAGCATATATCCAGTCATACCGGTAAGAATTTGTTCCACATGCGTCGGCGGATTGTAATTGGGATTGGGACGAAATTTCAGCCGAAGCAACACATCCCCGGGTCTCCCCAAGGATTGGGTTCCGGGGACAGTGCCGTCATTCTCGTAAAGGAGGGCGTCGGGCATAGCGGCGACTATTTTCTTGGTGTGGTCAGCTTCGTCTCTTTCTTTCTGGCGCTTCTTGTTAAGCTCTGCCGGATTTTTTATGTAGCCCTCAAGCCGAGCGTCCTCCGCTCGCTGCTGGTCGGGTGTGAGCGGATGACCGTTCTGTTCAACTAATATGCCAGCCATCGAGTCGTCCGTCTCGACCATCAATTTCGTCTGTGACCCTTGGGCAGTTTTCTTTTGATCACGAAACATGTACTTAGCATGGCCCTCGCTTGCGTTCAGCTCGTTCTGCACTGTCTTTCGAACGAGTTCACCCGGGGATGCCGATATGGTGGCCTGTTGGGCGTGCATGGGAGACGTTGAGATCGCAATTGCGAGCACCGTGACCCAAATCGCGTTCAGCTTTCCTGACCCCAAGACGAGTTTCATAATTAGTTATTTAGAGTGTGGCTAAAGCCTGTGCTGTTGCATCCTTGGCAAACGATTGCACCTCTGTGTCACTAAAAAAGCAAACCTGCTGAAGTTCAGTTTATCGAAATAGGTTCGTCCAGTCAGCCCCGACAGGACTGAATCGATACGACCACCCCAGCCTCCTTACGCACCAATGGGTCCGTATCTCGTTCCCGGCACCAAAATAGGGTAGAATCCAATATTCCCGCAAATATTCGAATCAAAACGCCCGAGGAGATTGAATTCATGGAGACGCCGAAGACTGGGGATTTTGCGCACATTGGCAAGTCCGTCATCATAAAAGGTGAGCTTTCTGGTAGCGAGGACCTGTTCGTCGATGGCCAGGTCGAGGGTACCATCGAATTATCGGGTAACAGTTTGATCATCGGCCCGAACGGGCAGGTCCGGGCTAACGTGAATGCAAAGAGCGTGGTTGTACAAGGCAAGATGGATGGGAATATCCGATCCACGGACCGTACCGAGCTGAGAAAGTCAGCAATCGCCACGGGAGATATTGTCACGCAGCGTGTCGCGATTGAGGAAGGTGCCTTCTTCAAAGGGAAGGTCGAAATCCAGAAGGATGGCAAGGCAAGTAACGGTAAGCCTGAACAGAAGACGGCTGCTACTCCGGTGGCAACTACTCCCGAATCAGGCACTTCCGGCGCATAGACTAACCTCGCAAGGCGAAACAGGAAAGAACTCTGGTAACTGAGTTGCAACTGATTTTGGCATTAGACCTTTACGCCCTGCGATAAAGTTGACAGTGGCAAACTCCAAATAACCAGAAGTGGATGACGAATGGAATCGGTAGCTAATAACTTCATGAGATTCTTTCGAAGTTCATCGGCTGATCAGGCGCAAGCTCTGAAAGCTGGTCAACCAAAACAACGGCTCACCCGAAAATCTAGTGGACTGGGCGAAGTGGCTCGGGTTTTAAAATCCGACGAGCCTCTGTGCGTGCTTGATATTGGAGCAACTTCCGCCAGCAACATTCGCTATTTCACCGAACTTGGTCACAAAATTTACAGCGAAGATCTGCTGGATGCTTCCGGGGATCCATCGCTGGTCACCAAGGATGAACAGGGGCAGACGATTCTGGATGGCAAGCGTTTCTTGACGGAAAATTTGATTCTGCCTAACGCTCAGTTCGACATCGTATTGTGATGGAACCTCGCGGACTACATGGAAGAAAGTTTGGTCAAGCCAGTAGTCGCTCGTCTGTGGTCGGTGATGAAGCCGGGCGGAGTCTTGCTGGCATTCTTCCATATGAAGGAAGCTGGACCGGACGCGCCGTGTTACCGCTACAACATTGTGGGCACGGACACCCTTGAAATGCAGCACATTGAAGCGCGCGACATGCATAAAAAGCCGGGAACCGGGCATGCCGGGGTGGGGAGTGGCTTCAAGCTACAGCGCGTCTTCAACAACCGGCATATTGAAACGCTGTTCCGCGATTTCGCTTCCATCAAGTTCTTTCTTACCCGCGATAACATTCGCGAAGTGCTTGTCGTGCGCTAGGGCTGCCGCGTTTCATCTCTTCTTTCGACATACCAGTCGTCAATTCCTGCAGAGATGCTTGGCACGTTGATAGACCTACCTGGTTTTCTTGACTAGATACTGAGTCAGGGCGGGATTTCTTTCCAATATGAAAAGTAAGGGTGCTCTCAGCCGCTTCGGAAGAGTCAACATCTGGCGGATTCTTGAAGATGTGCTGAATATTGGACCAAAATTCTGCTGGTAGCCCTGCTGGTAGTTCTGTGTGGCATCTTCCAAAGAACAACTTCCTCTGAAGTAAGGCAGTAAGCATTCCGCCGCCAGCCCTCCGCTTCGTAACGCCAGAGAAATTCCGTCTCCTACAAAGGGATCGACGAAAGCAGCGGCATCTCCCGCCATCAGCACTCCATCGTGCACCGGTTGCGGCTTCTTGAAGATTAATGGCGAGGTACTTACAGGATCGCTTAATCCTTTCCAGCGCTGGGTCCGCTCGTACAATGCCGGATGTTTGGTAAACACTTCCGTTAGTGAGTTGGCGACATCGGCTCGAACCATCGCACACGCGTTTACTCGCCCATTTCGGACCGTTGTATTTAGGAGATCCACAGGCTGTACTCCGCAGTAGCCTCCTTCAAAGAAGTACAAGTCCACTGAATTTCCTGGTGTCGATTCGCTGAAGTGACCCTTTACTCCGAGCCACTTCACGCGCGCACCGTTCTCAGGTAGCTTTGCAGTCAGATTCGACCAGCGACCGGATGAGTTCACCAAAGCTCTTGACTCAAATTCACCGGCCGATGTGTTCACAACAAACGTCGTATCGTTTCTCCTATCGACCTTGTTGACGGTGACTTGAGAACGCGCATCGACTCCAAGCCTTTCCGCGGATTGCCAGAGCGCGACATCAAGATCAAAGCGAGCAAAGCTCGCGGCAGGAGGATCAATCGACGCTTCTACGGTTCGGCCATCGAGAAAAATACGAGTGCAGGGAATCCGAATTGCCTTATCGAGAGAATATTTATCTTCCGGCGCCAGCAAATTCGAGAGAAGCTCTAATGACTCGGCAGAGATAAATTCGCCACAGACTTTGTGTCGAGGGAAGCGTCCGCGTTCGAGAAGCAACACGCGAACCCCGCTCTGTGCTGCACTGATCGCGGCCGAGGCTCCAGCTGGGCCCGCACCGATGACAATCAGATCGTAGATTTGGGAGTTAACCGGCATCGATTAAGCTCTGGCGAAGTCACTTCCAGGCCACCACACCCATTCTGAATAAATAATGCCTCTGGATTTCAACTTTCGAGGCAGCGCTCTGCTTCAGAATTGTGTTCATTTCTTGCTCTGTGTAGGCCTGGCGAACGGATGCTGGAGCGTCGTGCCATGTAATCCGGCTGCGAAATAGCGGCAGTCCCGCATAGACTAGCGCCAAGTGCATCGGATGTCGCACCAGATCGTTGATCAACACCGCTATACGGCAAACGCGTAAACTTTCATTGACAAAACGCGTCAGTTCTTCCGGCGCGAGATGGTGCGCGAATAGACAACAATGAATTACATCAAAACTTGAATCCGCGAATGGCAGGCACAAGGCATCGGCCACGACGGCCCGGTTGCTGGTTCCGTTGGAGTTCCCAGTTCCCAAATGGTTGTTAACACGATCAAGCAATGTCACATCCAGAGCGATCCCGGACTTTCGCAGCTCTTCTTGCGCAATGTTGGGAAGATCGCCTGATCCCGCCGCGACCTCAAGCAAAGAAAGTGATCTCCTGCCCGTTGCTTCTGCTAGATACGAAAGCATCGACACAGCAGTCGCATTTCCGCCGAACCAGCTGTTGATGTGGCGAAGGTCGCCTAATGAAGAGGCAATTTCCGCAGCGCTGCCCGAATCGGTATCGAGCAATTCGGGAATCGTTTCTCTTTTCATTCGATCATTGGAGAAAACGTAACGGCGAGGACGAAGCAAAGCAAGCAGCTTCTACACTTGTTTCTAAACTTCTTTTCTAAACTTCGGCGAGTTCCTCTTCCAACAGCTGCTTGTTATAAAGATCTGTGTAGTACCCGTCGCGAGCAATCAACTCTTCGTGCGTGCCCAGCTCTACAATCCGTCCGGCGTTTAGAACGGCAATTCTATCCGCATTGCGGACGGTTGACACCCGGTGCGAAATGAATATGGTCGTACGATCTTTCATGATTTCGCGCAAATGATTGAGTATCTTGTCTTCAGTTTGCGTGTCTACGCTGGAGAGTGCATCGTCGAGAATCAGTATCTGCGGATTTCGAATGATTGCACGTGCAATGGCTGTGCGTTGTTTTTGTCCGCCAGAGAGTGTAAGACCACGCTCTCCGACGAGAGTCCGGTATTTCTCTGGAAAACCTTCGATGTCGTCGGCGATGGTAGCCGCCTGGGCAGCCGAGCGGATATCCGAATCGCTTGCGTCCTCCTGCCCGAAGGCTATGTTCTCGCGTATCGTTTCGCTGAACAGGAAGGTTTCCTGAGGCACGAAACCAATACTCCTCCTGAGATCATTCAGGGGATAATCGCGCACCGGCCTACCGTCGATGAGCACGGTTCCCGGCGCTGTGTCATAAATTCTTGCCACTAAACTTGCCAGAGTGCTCTTCCCTGAGCCGGTGGGCCCCACGATCGCCAAACTACTGCCCGCGGGAATTTGCAAATTAATGTCGTGCAGCACTTGAGTTCCGTTGTAGCCAAAATTGAGACGGCGAAATTCGATCTCGCCTCGAACCCTCGGAATACTGGAAGCCGCAGACAACGTTTCGGCGCTATCTGTGATCTCCGGTTGTTCGACCAGTAGTTCGTTAATTCTCGCCATCGAGGCCGTGCCGCGCTGAAAAATATTGATGACCCATCCCAGTGCAATGATAGGAAACGTCAACTGCACCATGTAGGTATTGAAAGCTACAAAGTCGCCGACGGAAATCTTATGATTGATGACCTCCCTGCCGCCGAGCCAAAGGACCAGTACGATCGCGAATCCCAGCATCGTCTCAAGAGTTGGCCAAAGCATCCCCATCAGACGTACTAGCTTGAGGCTTCGTTTGATGTACTCCTGATTGGCGGTCTCGAAATTCGCAATCTCCGCCTCTTCCTGCACATAGGCGCGGATCACGCGCGCACCTGAGAAATTCTCCTGGGCGCGAGCCGAAATTTCGGAAAACATTGCCTGAATGCGTTCGAAGCGCTCATTGATGCGTCGGCCAAAATATTGAATCGTAACGCTCACGATCGGCAGTGGCAGAAACGCATAGAGCGTCAACCTTGGGCTAATCGACAACATGAAGATCAGAGCGCCTGCCGTGAAAACAATCGTGTTGGCCGAGTACATGATCGCCGGTCCCAGCAGCATCCGCACCGCATTCAGATCGTTGGTAGCGCGGGCCATAATATCGCCGGTCCGAGTACGCTGATAAAACGAATTCGAAAGGCCTTCAAGGTGGCGGAAGAGATCGTTTCGCAAATCGAACTCGATCTCGCGCGAAACTCCGATGACGATCGACCGCAAAAGGTATGTGAAAAGACCCTTGAGAACAGCTACCGCAAGTAGCTCGAAGGCATACGTAAGCAGCTTGTGACGCGTTACTCCGTTGTGCATATCATCCACCGCGCGGCGGATGATGAGCGGAAACAGGATCCAGATCCCGTTGTTAATGAATACGCACAACGTGCCAAAGAGGTAGCTCGCGCGGTACTTTCGAAGATACGGGAACAGCGGTCGGAGACTTTTCGGCAGCATGCGCTTCTAGTGATTTTACCAGTTAAAGCACAATGTTCGACTAAGGAGCAGATGCGACCGGAGAAGGATAGGCGCTAGTGAGGTACGGCAACGTTTCCCACCCTGTCTATTTTCCGCAGCGTGGGTCTATCTGGAATATATGTCGCCGTCGATTGGGAACGCACCAATCGCAACATCCGTTTGGGCGATTTGTCCCAGAACACCACCACAGACGCGAACAGCAATAACAGAGCCCAACCCAGCAAAAAGAACCAACCGGAGTTCATCAGGATTGAGTAGACGGTTTCCACATTCATACGCGCTCGCCTTGAGACTATTTCCTTAGAACTGATGTCCACTCACAATGGGACTTAAGCTGCATCTTGCCGGTGAGATTTTTGTACTTTCGAATTACATCCTGAACCGCATTCAATCGCCCCATCGTAGTGAGTTGATTGTCGGTAAGTACGTTGTCAATCTGCGCGAGCCAGCATTCCACAGCCCGGTCAACACCGGACGCGATTTCGCTGGCGACGACTTCTACGAAGTTGTTTTTAATTGTCGCTGTAGCCACGAACTCCTCCGGATCGTGATTTCCCTGGGAACCTGCCTCTAGCTAAAACGTTAAGTCAGGGGAGAGCGAGTCCGAAGCATTCTCCCCTGATCCCCTCACATCTCACTGAGCAGGTGAGTTCTGCTGCAAGTGTTGCTGCATCCTCTGCTCATGCTTTGCCAAGAACTGCGCCAGCTTCGTCTTCTGGTCGGCCGTCAACTGTTGGTAAAGCTCAGAGTGAATTCGCGCTTTCTGAACTTCCAATTGAATGTGCGTTTGCGATTCCTGGGTAGCAATCGCCTGCGCCTTTGTCTCATCAAAGCTGCTGCTCTGAATCAGCTGCAGCATCTGCTGATGGTATTGAACCTCTTGCTGAATGAGAGGCTTTAACGTCGGCTTTTCCGCGGCCAAGGTTTGTTTCATTTGGGTTCGTTGGGCATCGGTGAGATCCAGGTAATCGGCAAAGAAGCCGAATTCGTGGCCTAAAAGACCGCCGCCCCCGTGTGGACCGCCCATGCCCTCTTGAGAAACTGCAGCTGTCGCTACGAATATCAACGCGATTGTGGCACTCAGTAGTTTGAACTTGATCGATTTCACGTGTTCCTCCTGGCCTTCACCTCTGCCAGCAGAAGGCCGCTTCCCTGTCCTGATAAGAACACTTTGTGGAGAAAATGGTAGTAAAAAGTCGGTCAATCCGGGTAAAGTTTTGTAATAGGCGCAGAATGAGATTTGACGATTCTTTACTGCGGACGAGTGAGTTAAAGGTGTAAAACTACTCATGAAGCCTGTGGACAAAATCCTGGTCATTGACGACGATGTGGAACTTTGTACTCTGGTGACTGAGTACCTCGAGCCGGAGGGTTTCCAGGTCGAAGCTATTCATGATGGCCGCCACGGCCTGGAGCGTGCCCTGAATGGCGAGGAACTCCTGGTCGTGCTCGATGTCATGCTACCTGGCATGAATGGCCTTGACGTTTTACGCCAAATCCGCAACACGTCAAAGATTCCCGTGCTCCTGCTTACTGCGAGAGGCGAAGATGTGGATCGCATCGTCGGGCTCGAAATCGGAGCAGACGACTATCTTCCCAAGCCTTTCAACCCGCGTGAACTCGTAGCCCGCATTCGGGCTATTCTGCGACGCACGCAAGGCAGCGAGAAAACTGACGACGTTCCTGACGTAGTTCGCGTGGGTGATGTTGAACTTGATCCCGCCACCAGGACCGTAGTGCAAAACGGAAAGGAAGTAGAGCTCACCTCGGTCGAGTTCAATCTCTTACAGGTATTGCTGCGGGAAGCTGGACGGGTGGTGACCCGCGAGCATCTGGTCGATACGGTACTGGGTCGAAAGTTCTCGCCTTTTGATCGCAGTATCGATATGCATGTGAGCAAGGTAAGAAAAAAGCTTGGAGATTCCGACGGTGGAACTGACCACATCAAAACCGTGCGCGGTGTCGGATACATCTTTGCTCATTCCAGAGAACAAGCCAAGGAAAAAATCGAGACCACAAAGTGAGATTATTTCTTAAAATCTTT
The DNA here is from genome assembly GCA_025462785.1 of Acidobacteriaceae bacterium. Lineage (GTDB taxonomy): Bacteria > Acidobacteriota > Terriglobia > Terriglobales > Acidobacteriaceae > JAOAPG01. The sequence goes on along the minus strand of JAOAPG010000352.1, from coordinate 3,627 downwards.
CTTTCCTACTGGCTTGCCCTGGCGCTGTTTATTGTTTTAGCTATTCTCACCACGCTCGCGATGCGGCCGACCGGGGAAGTTTCGGCGGTCGAGGCGCTCCAAAATAAATTTCTGAGCGAGGCCATACAGGCCTACCAAACTGGCGGGAAAGAGGCGGCGCGAAACTATCTTAGGAGCCTGCGTGACACCCAACATGCTTGGGTCTTTCTCTTTAATGAGCAAGGGCAAGAACTCTCGGGACGCAATCCTCCAGAATGGATCGACCGGGTCGAACGCGGTCAGGCGCACACAGTAGAGAGCGTTTGGGGACGGCTCGGACCGATGCAATTCTTGCGTCCGTCCATGATTGCACCAGACGGTCATCGATATAACCTGGTAATTCAATTGCCGCCTGGACAGCGCACATTGTTCGGACCGCATGGTGTGCCGGGACTTGGAATTTTGATGGCGGTAATTTCCTCGGGATTAGTTTGCTTCATCCTGGCACGTTTTCTGACTTCGCCGATTGTGAGGCTTCGAGCCGCAACCCAGAAACTGGCCGCCGGCGATCTGACGGCCCGCGCCGGCGTTCATTCATCGCGGGGCCACGACGAAATGGCCGAGTTGGTCCGCGATTTCGACCGGATGGCGGAACGTTTAGAGAGTCTGGTAAATGCGCAATCCCGTCTCCTAAAAGATATTTCACACGAGCTAAGGTCTCCTCTTGCTCGATTGAATGTGGCTTTGGAGTTGGCGCGGCAGCGTACTGGCCCCGAAGCCGAAAGCGCTCTGGAACGAATCGAACGCGAATCTACCCGTTTGAATGAGTTAGTCGGTCGGCTACTTACGATCGCGCGTCTGGAAAGTGGCTCTGACTCTTTGCGAAAAGCACCGGTTGCTCTCGAAGAACTTGTACGGGAGATTGCAAAAGATGCAGCGTTCGAAGCGCAAGCTCGTCGTTGCCGCGTGGACTGCGTAATCGCGGGTGACGGTATTGTCATCGGAGACGCCGGTTTGCTGCACAGTGCGATTGAGAACGTTGTCCGCAATGCGACTCGCTACACTGAGGAGGGCTCGGCTGTCCAAGTACGTCTGGAACAAATCCAAGGGGCCAAAGGGCCGGAAGCCGTAGTGCGGGTTACGGATTCGGGACCTGGAGTTCCAGAAGAAGCATTGACCAAATTATTTCTTCCTTTCTACCGGATCGATGATGCTCGTGGCCGCGAAACGGGCGGCGTTGGATTGGGACTTGCGATCACCGAAAGGGCGGTCCTGCTGCATGGCGGGAGTGTAAGAGCAGCGAACTGGCCTCAAGGGGGATTGATGGTTGAAATACGACTCCCAGCGGCTCCGGTCGGGACTTCCTCCCTTTTCGAACACGAGCCTGCTGATTCCGCGCTTCAAGCCGAGCACAGCTAGCAATCAAACTATTGATCACGCGGGCAACTTTCCTTCTTGCCCGCGGTTCCAACCACTTGCAACGTTTGCTCTTCCCGCGCATTCCTGATACACAAATGGGAGTCATTTCGTACGTTTCAATTGGCTCGAGCGGGTCTCGTTCGGGCGTTGATATTAAAAATTAGGGAGAGAGAATGCGGATGAAGTTCCGGTTCCTTGCGGCTGCAGTGTTGGTGGGTTCACTCGGTTTGACGAGTTGCTCAAGCAATTCGACATCTACGGGAACATCAGGGTCAGGATACGTTTGGGTGGTCTCGCAGGGAAACACCTCTGTGACCTTTTATTCCATGAACTTGACCTCGGGACAGCTTACGATCAATTCCACAAACCCATCAGCAACAACCGGCAGGTTGCCTTCGGCGGTTGTAGTCGCACCTTCCGCGAAGGCGATGTTTATCGCAAATACGAACGATAATACTGTTTCCTCGTACACAATTAATTCTGACGGAACATTGACCGCCGCTGGCTCGGCGACCCCAACTGGACAAGCGCCGGTGAGTTTAGCCGTTGATCCGACAGGAAAATTTTTGTACGTTGCGAATCAAGGCGACAACACGATTTCCATATTCTCGGTTTCGGGCACAACGTTGTCGGCAGTCGGAACAGTCAGCGCCATTGATAAGAATGATGCCCTTCAAACCCCGACGGGTCCTTCGGCCTTAGCGATAACCGGCGGTCTCACCGGTTCCGGAAATTTTCTTTACGTGGCTGACCAGCTCACTGATACAGTTTCGACTTTTCAATACGATCCAACGTCTGGAGGCTTAACACAGCTCTCACCTTTTTATGTTCAGGCTGGAACCAATCCTGCGGCACTGGCATTATCGCCTGATCAGAATTTTCTCTACGTGGGCAATTCCGGATCGAACAACATCAGCTCCTTCAGCACATGTGCTCTAGTCTCCAGCAATTGCGGGTCGTCCAACGGACTGTTGAACCCTGTAAGCGGCTCCCCTTTTTCTGCAGGAACGAATCCTGTTTCGATCGCTATCGCACCCGGTGGGGAGTTTCTGTACGCTGCTAACAAAGGGTCAAACCAGCTCACCGGCTATAAAGTGGGATCAGGCACGGGCGTGCTTACTCCGACTGCTACCGCTACGTTTTCGACGGGATTAAGTCCTGTTTGGGTCGCCATTCCACCAGAAGGAAAGTACGTGTACGTAGCAAACTCCGGCGGGAGCTCGGTGACGGCATACGGGATTAATACGACGAATGGATTCTTAGGAGAAGTTTCGGGATCACCTTACTCTATTTCGAATACTCCTACGGCCATTGCCATAAGGTAGGTACACTCGATCTTGTTCAACTGACCCCGCAAATAAATGCGGGGTCTTTCTGCATCTGGCGGAAACATCGGCCTGAATGGATACAGAGCGCGATTTGATAAACTTCTCTTTCTCACTCAAGAGGACATTTCATGCGTAGTTCGTGGCTGTTTGCTATCGTCATAGCTATGACCAGCAGCATCTTTATGAGTACCCCGATTGATGCCCAAACATTGCCGGCTCCCCAAGCTATTACTGATCCCAAACAGATCACCAGCAAGTCTGACGCAAACGTTGAGCAAAACCAGCAAAGCCTCTCCCTTGAAAAGCTTTACATGACACGACAAGTGTCACGTCCGGCGTGGTCCCCCGACGGCCAGACGATTGTCTTCGTGACAAATATTAGCGGCCGAAACAACTTGTGGCTGGTCCCTGCTGAGGGAGGATGGCCTAGTCAGCTTACGGTGAGCGATCAGCGGCAAATGGCGCCTGCCTGGTCTCCGGATGGTAAGTGGATCGCCTATATGTCCGACTACGACGGCGATGAGCAGTGGGATATTTTTCTGGTGTCCCCGAATACCGGCAAGGTTTTGAACCTGACGAATACCCGCGAAGTCGCCGAGGAATACCCGAGATGGTCGCCGGAGGGTCGCTATCTTGCGTACACAGTCAAGCCAAAGAGTTCCTCGGTATATGAAATCGACGTATACGACACGCTGATGCGTGAGGTAAAGCACATCACTACGGGTACACCAGCGGACAGGCTCAATGACGATCCGATCTGGTCGCGGGACGGCAAGTGGATCGTCTACACGCAGGAACAAGCAAAGGGCACGGATTCGAACGTATTCATCGTGGAAGTCGCGAGCGGCAAGAGCACCCTACTCACTCCCCACGAAGGCGAGCAACGTTATCACGCGAATGA
>JAOAPG010000351.1 GCA_025462785.1 Acidobacteriaceae bacterium | reverse complement strand
CGTCGCTCTACTTCTGCTCAGCTTCCTGCAAGGTTCGCACCACGGCATCCGCTGTGGCTTCGAGCACGAATGGTTCTTTCTGCTGCGGAACGAGAACGCTCGCTTCCTTTTCGTGAGGCGTTCCCTTGAATAGATCCCCGCGATGGAACTTCAGCGTAAAGTCCGGATCTTTCAACAGATGTCCCGTTAAAACCAGCACTACCGTTGAATTCGCCTTCACAAGCCCTTGATTGGTGAGCTTCTTCAAGCCGGCGAGTGTCACGGCTGAAGCGGGTTCGCAGCCGATTCCCTCAGCTCCAATTTCCGCTTTCGCCGAAGCAATTTCCACCTCGCTCACTTGCTCGACCATTCCCTCCGTTGCTTCCAGAACACGCAGAGCTTTCTTCCAGGATGCAGGATTGCCGATTCGAATTGCCGTTGCCATAGTATCGGCGTGTACTGGGATAAGCTTCTTGCCGCCATTCTCCCGAATCGTTCTGACCAGCGGGTTCGCTCCTTCAGCCTGAATGATGGAAATCTTCGGCAAGGAAGAGATAAGTCCGAGCTGCTTCATTTCCAGAAACGCCTTACCGATCGCTGATGAATTCGCCAGGTTCCCGCCCGGCACGATGATGTGATCTGGGACTTGCCAGTCGAATTGTTCGAGTAGTTCGATGGCGAGAGTCTTCTGTCCTTCAACTCGATACGGATTCACAGAATTCAATAGATACACCGGCATGCGTTGCACGACTTCGTTCAACACCCGCATGCATCCATCAAAATCGGTTTTAAGCTGGCAAGTGATCGCGCCGTAATCGAGCGACTGAGCAAGTTTGCTCCAAGATATTTGGCCGTCAGGGATCAGAACCAGACTTCGCATTCCCCCGCGCGATGCGTAGGCCGCCATGGATGCCGAGGTATTTCCAGTTGAAGCACAGGCTACCCACCGAAATCCTTGTTGGCGAGCGAACGATGCGGCGGTAGTCATGCCCGTATCTTTGAAAGATCCGGTTGGGTTCATCCCCTGATGCTTGGCATACAGGAACGAGACTCCGGCTTTGCGCGCGCACGACGGAAGCTCGTAAACAGGCGTATTGCCCTCGCGCAGTGTGATCGGTTCATAACACTCGCCCAGTGAAGGAAGAAGTTCCCGGAAGCGCCATACTCCGCTCTGGTCGATGGCGAGGCGCGAAGTCTTTCGCTGCGACCAAACAGCTTTCAGTTGAGCCGCGGTTAGACCAGCAGCACGCGATTCATTTTCCGTCTCCCACCCTGGATAGGCAATCTCAAGCAAATCTCCGCAGACGGAGCAACGCAAGTTTTGCGTCGGAGTGCCGCCCGTTGCACCGCAACCAATGCAGCGCAGCTCAGACACCGCTGGCTTGGACTTCAACGCGGAAATGGCTTGTTCAGTCATTCGAATGAAAGTTGTGCGGAATCACAACCTAAAGCGATGTTAAAGAATAACAGACCGGCAGAGACGCCCGCCCCGCTCCACGCTACTTTCGACGGAGATATTGGTCTGTCTTATTGATCCAGTCCGCTCGCGGCGGATTGAACACATCCAGGTCAACGGTATCAACCAACGCTTCGGCCCTATGCGGCATATTGGGTGGAATGGTCAGCACCTCGCCCGCGTTTACAACAATTTCCTTGCCATCGATCCAGAACTTTAGCGCGCCTTCAAGAATGTAGGTGACCTGTTCGTTGTGATGGCTGTGCTCGGGGACAATCCCGCCTTTTTTAATCAGAACACGAGCCACCATAATGTCCTGCCCCACAACAAACTGCCGCTGGATCAGCGGATTCAGCTCTTCAAGCGGGACCGAGCTCCATGGAATATATTTCAGCTTAGCCTTCTCCGGCCGCGGAGCTATGGTGTTTTGCTGGGCTACAGAATCCGCATTCGTACGATCGTCGTGGACCGTCATCTTAATGAACCTTCCCGGGATAAAGTGCTACCGCATTATCGTGCAGATACCCGTGAGCAAGCTGTAGGGCCTGCGCCTCGCTCACTTCGCCCTCCGAAATCATCTCGGCTAATGCCGCCGCCAGCGCGGTACGAGACGACTGCACACCGAGCCAGTAACTTTCCTCTGAACCGAGCGTTTCGTTGTAAGGGAAAGAATCGGTTCCAAAGGTGATTTTATCAGGGAAGGTTTCAAGCCACTGTTTTAAAGTGTGCTTGAATTCGGAGGGATACATCGCGATTTCCATGAGCGACGAATCCAGATATACATTTTTCGCAGCAGCCAGCCAGATTGCTTCGCGCTCATAGGGATACCCACCGTGGATCATCACGAACGTTGTGCTTGAATATCGCGGGTCACGAAGAATGTTCTCGAGGTTCAGGATATTGCCTTCAGTCAGACTGAAATAGTCACCTATACCCACCGCCGTATGGATGTGCACGGGCAAATGCAATCGTGCGCCTTCGCGCACTAGGTACCGGAAGATGTAATCCTGGAACGTGCGATATTCCTGTTCACTGGGAATGCCCCCGCTCACAAACCTTGTATAGACATCTTCAGCTTGCTCGCGTGTAGGATCTCCGAACTTCATCGAACGGAAATACGCGACTTCGAACTTTTCCGCGATAGCCCCCTTCTTCTGATTGTCTTCAAGCGTGCGCGTGACGAAGGCCAAATAGTCGGGTAAACTCCCGGGCAGTTTGCTTACATTTTCCTGCTGCATAAAGCGGTGCAGCATTTTTTCTTGAAGAGGGATATAAACCTGCTCGTCAGGATTCCGCGCAGTCTCGCGCCGGTTGTCGAACGGCCACATAAAGGAATCGGCGAAGAACACCCACACGAAACGGTTGCGATCTAGATAGTCGGCCATCATCGCGCGGTTGGCGACGCCTTCCTCGATGTTGAGCTTATCGAGAATATGTGAAAAGTACTGATTGCCCTCACTCTTCTTGAGCTCGGCTTTCTTGGCGATGAGCCACTTGGCATGCTCGGGAGCGAGATCATTATAGGGATATCCGAAAAGCGCCTTTGCCGCAGCTACGAGCTCAGGGTTGGTGTCGCGTTCTCGTAGAGCAGCGCTGCCCGGAGGCGCCGCCATCGCGTCGACGTCGGGATCATCAGGAAATCCCGGATGTGCGTGATGATCGAAGATAGGAATCTTCTCGATCTGCGGCAGAATCCGTTGGTAAATTTGTTGGACATCGGGCCCGGGGAACGGTCGCGCTTGGCAGAGCCCAAGCGTCGGAACACATACAAGCAGCAGAATTCCTAAAAGCCTTACCAGAGTCATCGATTCCTCTTTGAAGAGCAAATCTCTAAGCGCAAAGTTGAATGCGAATTAGCGGGTTGTCGCGACCGGCCGCCAGGCTCCCGCAACTTTTAGAATTCTTTCCACCGCCTCATGCAGTGTGGCCGTCGAAGACGCAAACGAGAAGCGCACAAAATTCTTGCCACTCGGACCAAACGCCGCGCCGGGAATAGCTGCTACACCGGCCTCGTCCAGCATAATGCGACAAACTTCTTCCGCGCTGGTTCCCGTTTCTTCAATATTCACCCAGGCGTAAAACGCACCTTCGGGAGCATGGCAACGAAATCCTGGGACACCATTCAACTCACGCACAAACTGTTCGCGGCGCTTTGCAAACTCGCCGACCATCTTCGGCGTCGCTCCTTGAGTATCGCGAAGCGCTTCAATTGCCGCGTACTGCGAGAACTCGGCAACGCACGTATAGCTATTCACCGCGAGCATACTCAAGGCGGGAACAAATCGTTCAGGAGCAACCGTGTATCCGAGCCGCCAGCCCGTCATGGCAAAGCTCTTTGAGAAGCCGTCGATAATCAGCGTGCGCTCCTCCATGCCGGGATAACTCAGCATCGAAATGTAAGTTTCGCCATAAATGATGCGGCCGTAAATTTCATCCGAAACCACAATCAAGTCATGTTTTACCGCCAACTGCGCAATCCTGCGCTGCACTTCATCGGTGTAAACAGTTCCCGTCGGATTGCCCGGCGAATTAGTAATAATGAGTTTTGTGCGCGGCGTAATCTCCGATTCGATCTCGTCGGGATCCGGCTGGAGTTGATTCCTCTCCGAGAGCCCAAACGGCACGCCCACGCCGCCCAGTCCCGGTGTCATAGAGGAATATCCAGGAAAGCCTGGATCAGGATACAAAACTTCGTCCCCAGGATCGATCAGCGCCATCATCGCCATGAAAAGCGCAATCTTGCAGCCCGGCGCGATCACAATGTTATTAGGCGAAACTTTCAAATTACGCGTGCGTCCGAGATATTCCGCGATCGCTTCTTTGAGCGCTGGAACCCCGTTTACCGGACAATAACGGTCTTTGCCTTCGTCGACGGCTTTTTTTAGAGCTTCATTGACCGGCGCCGCAGGATGAAAATCGGGCTCTCCCAACTCGAGGTGAATGATGGAACGGCCCTGCCGTTCAAGTTCCTTGGCGTGGGCAAAGACGGAAAGCGCGCCTTCACCACTCATCTTAGAAATGCGGGAAGCTATGGGTCGCATTAAGCCTGCCTTGGGTTCTGCTGCGGAGGTGGCGTTATAGGAATGCGCAAAGCATCCACGAAGCGAGGAAATAATTCGAATGCGGACGCCGTCGCGATTAGCTCGACAATTTGTTCATCGCTGAAACGTTTGTTTAGCTCAGCGTAAAAATTATCGTCAATCTCGTTCGCAGAGCGGTGAAGGCGCTCGGCGCAGCGAAATCCTAGCTTCTCCTGGTCAGTAAACGGCCCAGACTCAAAGTCGCCCTGCGCAGCTGCAATCTGCTGATCGCTGGCGCCCTTTTGTCTTGCCGAAATCGAGTGCGCTTTGATCGCGTAACTTGACTTCAGCAGGACCGAAACCCGAGTAGCCACAAGTTCTTTATACCAGCCTGGCAGCGCTCCGTCACTAAGAAGAGGCTTCAGAAGCGCAGCGAATCCGATGGCAATGTTTGGAACATGGGCCAAGGTCTTAAACATGTTGGGAACAACACCACGCTGTTTCAGCAGGGCGTCGTATAGAGCCGAAAGCTCGGGCGGGGCATCGGTAAGCATGTCCCGCTCGAGCAGTGGAATACGAGTTGTTGTTTTCTCTGCGCTCACGCCTAGAAAGCCCAGCGCAAAGAGAATTGGATGAGCCGTGGATTGCCGACGGCGCTGACAATTTTGCCGAAAGGATTGCTCGCGGGATTTGCCAAGTAAGCCTCTATATCTGTGACCGCAGGGTTCGCAAAGTTGGTGTGGTTCCAGATGTTGAAGAAGTCCACCGTGAAATGGAGATTCTGCTGCTCAGTTAGCTTGAAAGTCTTTAGCAGCGAAGCGTCCCAGTTCTGCTCAAAGGGTCCTCGATAAATGTTGCGACCGAGGTCGCCGAATCCTGTGGTGCAGAAAGTTGGATTGTTAACCGGGTCGCACTGATTCGGATATAAAAGTGGTGCCGCCTGGAATGCAAGTGGATTGAGGTATCCGTTTAAGCGACTTTGAATACTGCCGATGGTCAAGCCATTGGCAAGGCTAACACCCGGTACTAGACTGTCTCCCACATTTGGAGCGCTGACGTCACCAAGAAACC
>JAOAPG010000304.1 GCA_025462785.1 Acidobacteriaceae bacterium | reverse complement strand
TCTGCACTTCCGGCGGGGCGATCTTGGGGAACTGGGCGATCGGCAGGCTAACGATCGTGACCGCTCCGACGATGACCATGAGGATTGCAATCACCATCGCCACGATGGGCCGATTGATAAAAAACTTAGACATCTGGATTAATTCCGTTTCTGCTCGGTCGGCTCTGGTGAAAATGGCTTGGGATTGACCTGCGCACCCGGACGAAGTTTTTGCACGCCCTCGGCTACAACACGATCGTCGGGTTTCAGCCCGTCTTCAATAATCCACATTGGACCCGCGCGCTCACCTACCTTTACTGTCGCGATTTTTACTTTGTTCTCGTTGTCGAGTACCGCGACCTGGTAAGTGCCCTGAAGTTCGGAAACCGCGCGCTGCGGAACGAGCAATGCGCCATGTCTGATGCTCGTCGCGGCACGCACCCGAGCGTATTGTCCGGGCCGCAGGATGTTTCCAGGGTTGGCAAAAAGTCCCGCGATGCGGATTGCGCCGGTGTTCTGATTCACTGCACGGTCTGCGAAGAAGACTTTTCCCTTTTTCCCGTAGGTCGTGCCGTCGGCGAGTATCAGCTCAAGAGGCATGTGCTTCTCCTCGGCTTCCCGAGTGGCTTCCGTTGGGTACTGCCTATTGAACGCAAGGTATTCTTGCTCGCTGACCGTAAAGAAGACCTTGATGGGATCCACCGTCGAAACGGTGGTGATGGGTGAGCTGCTGGTATTGACGAGAGCTCCGACCTGAAGCTGGGCTTGCCCGGCGATGCCGCTGATCGGCGCAATCAGCCGGGTAAAATCGAGGTTGATCTGAGCGGATTTCACTGCCGCCTGCGCCGCCTGAATCGCGGCTCTGGAGTTCAGCACTGTAGCTTTAGCGGCGATGTTGGTCTGGACGGCATTGTCAAGGTCTTGCTGAGTGGCGGCCTGCTCTTTGGCCAGTGGCGTGTACTTGTTCACGTTTAGCTGGTCTTGGAGCTGGGTGGCTTCGGCATTTGCGAGTTGTGCCTGAGCCTGTACTAATTGGGCCTTGGCTTGGTCGAGAGTGGCCTCAAAAGGACGCGGATCGATCTGAAAAAGTAGTTGGCCCTTTTTGACGAAGGACCCTTCCTCATAGACTTGGTCAAGTATGTAACCGGTAACTTGGGCTCTCACATCAGCATCCACTAATCCGTCAAGAGTACCGATCCATTCCCCGTAAATCGGAATGTCCTTCTGCTGAACCTGAACAACCTCCACGTCGGCGGGGGGTAGGTTTCCAGCTTGTGCATTCTTCTCTCGGCAGCCAACGCTGGATAGCGAAACGCCTAATGCGAGCAGTCCCGCTAAAAGAGTGCCAGCTGTTGGGAGTTGGAACTGTAGAGATGTCCTCCGGAAAGCCATCGCGAGCCTCTCTGTTTAGCTGTGCCATTGCAATGCACGCGCCATACTCTTTTTGGGGGAAGAGCCAGGAGGGAATGCAAGGTATTGATAACGGAAAGCATATAGCCAGCAAAGGGCAAAGCTGCCGCTCAAGTCTGAGGTGTGCATGTCCAACCCTTGACGACGTGTCCATATATCGACGTCGGGCGTTCTTGCCGTCGGCCTACTTCCGATGTAACGGCGAGGGCGTTGTGTTAAAAGGTTAGCGAGCCGAAACCCATTGATCTCCGAAGTTATTGGCTCGCGATGTTTTGGTCCTTAGGATGTTTTGGTCCTTAGAAGGGTAGCTTGAATTCGTTCCCTAGTGGTATGCGGCACGATGAAGAACGTGATACGTTCCTGAACTAGCACAGCGAATCTAAAAACTTTGCAGTTAGTAAATCCCTTGGCAGGATCGTGGACGCCAAGACCGCATGGAACAAGCCACAGGATTAACGATCCCGATACTCAAAAGACCCGGCAGGTACGCTGAAGAAGTAATTGTCTGGTGAATGTTCCGTCGCACTTCCGGGCCGAAAAGCACGACCGGAAACATGAGAACGTCAGTCATCTTTGGTAGATGCTGGTGGTGGATGAGGTGTGGTGCAGCCACGGCAAGTACACCCATCCAAAAGATGGTGAATGTCAGTGCAAAATACGTGAGAACGGGATAGCGCCTGAATTTTGCTCCACGGTTGAAACTCTGACGACATGTGCCCCTAATCTACACGGGAACCGCAAGGCCTCGCAGCAAATTGCGGGTGGATGAAGTGCAAACCGGAGACTAGGAATCGCTTCCAGTTTCCGAGCATTTGCGAAACGGCTGATTCGATGAAAAGAGCTCGCTTGCTTCATCCGAAGTCAGCCATACTCGTAAACCTCGTACGGGCGGCCGAGTTGGCTAGAGCATTGGCAGCAACATTGTTCTCCCGCCTGACACGTGAAATGGAGAAATCGACGGACCGGGCCAACTTGCGGCAGATCCAATTCAGCGAGTACAGTCGGGAGCTGCGGCAGCTGTATTCGCCACTCATCTGCTTGACGACCACTTCGGAGTCAGAGAACACATGAAGTGCCGTGGCCCGAAGACGTAAAGCACATTGCAGTGCTTCGAGCAGCGCAACGTATTCCGCCACGTTATTGTCCTGGTGTCCGATCCACCTTGCAATTTTCATCGCTCCTTCCGCAGTGCCGTCGATCACCACTCCAATGCCAGATGGGCCTGGGTTGCCGAAGGATGCGCCGTCTACGTAAGCGGTAAGCTTTGCCATATGGGAGGACCTAATACCGAACCATGCGTCACGACCATAGACGCCGTCAAGGTGCTTAATTGGTTCCCTCATCAGACTGACGATAGTTACTATTTGTGAATTGTTTGTGGGAAAACCGGGAAAATTAGTTTCTTAGTGTAAGAAGACCGTAACAGTTCAACGGCTTGCGTTGAAAAGGACCCGGGGCTTCGGCGGTTGCAATTTGCACTGAAAAGCGGCATTGACAATGAGGCAACAACTGTTTAGTTTGGCACGCGTCGACGGTCGAAAGGATTGGCGAAAATAAAACGTTGCCGATCCGAAGTAGGCTGGGTGATTAGCTCGAACGGGTAACTGGACGAGCGACCAGACCCGAAAAAACCGACTGACTCTGCGAGGAGCAGCTGGGGTTTGGAACTGCGAAAGCAGTGATCACATCAGAGGCTGTGACGGTACATGCATCCACGTTGTCGGCTTCCTCGCAGGAGTTGGCGGCTAGAGCATAACCAATGTCACGGCCCTTATCTTTTGCAGCCATTGGACTCCTAGCCCACATTTTAGTGGGGCTGGTCGCCAAAAGAATTATCTCGGCTTTGAGACCTATTAGCGACCCCACTCTTCAAAACGGAAATCTCCGCTGAATCAAAAAATCTGCTGGTCCGACGAAAGAAGCAACAGCGGTCTCGAATTCGTATTAAGTCGTCTGGAGGACAGAGTCATTTTTGGACGACTGGCTCTCGCGTATTCTGGGGAACAGGTGCCTTGAGCGCGAGCTCGTAAATCCAGGGGTACCCTTCTTTTACGGATCTCGTCAATCATCGCACCATCCAGCGCAATAGAACTGCGCGGACCATAGAACGCACCGTAGCGAAGCACAATGCCCTTGATTCTCTTCTCCTTGAGCCCCGTGTCCTCAAGCACGCCCAGAGCGTCCAGCGTTGTCTTCAGGCGGATCGGAGGGTTTGGGTCGAGCTCGTCGTCTTCTGTTTTGAAGACGCGTCCCGTCCGGGCATATGGCCAACCTGCAAAGCTCTGCGCCGCAAAAACTTCACAGCCCACGTTGACAGCTGCGGCCATCAGATTTGCGGTTCCTTCTGTCCTTAGCCGGTTCGTCATCGCAAACTCCCTATCAAAGTGTCTAAGGTCCAACTTGGCGGGTATCGCGGTCAGTTGAGGAATGACGACCTGTGGCTTCACGCCAGAAACACAGTCCTGAATAGCATGCGCGTCCAGCGTGTCAATGATTACCGGAACAGCTCCGAGCGCTTCGACTCGCGCTGCACTCGAGGTTTTCCGGACTACACCGATTACCTGGTGATTAAGCTCGGTCAAGCGCGGAATTAACGCTTGTGCCCATTGTGGGCCAGGAGGTTCACGCGACTATGCTGAAGGCTTTGGCATTGCTTGGCTTCGGAAGAAGCCGAGTACAGGTCGTTCCTGCAGACTCTCAGGACGTATGAGACGGTCTGAGATTCCGCGACTGCATGGGCCGGTGATTGTCATAGTCCAAGTCGGCAATGTGAATACTGGGGCTTGCGATTCGGTTGGCGAGGTCTGCGAAGTTGCGTGCAACATGAACGCGTGGGTACATGTCGACGGTGCATTCGGTCTCTGGGCGGCCACCGCTCCTGCGCGAAAATACTTGGTCGACGGCATCGCTGATGCTGATTCCTGGGCCACCGATGCACACAAATGGCTCAACGTGCCGCACGATAGTGGCATCGCAATCGTGCGCGATTCAGATTCATTACGACGTGCAATGTCGATCACGGCAGCATACTATCCGGACCCCAGGCCCAAACGCGAGCCAATGCAGTGGGGACCAGAGTCGTCTCGTCGCGCTCGCGCCATTGAAATATGGGCAGCACTGCGCTCGCTCGGCACAGATGGCGTGGCAGACCTCATTGAGCGAACATGTAAACATGCAGCACGGTTTGCAGAAGGCTTTCGCGCGGCCGGATATGAGGTGCTTAATGACGTTGTGCTGAATCAGGCGCTTATCTCATTCGGCGATGATGAAACCACCGAGCGGGTAGTACACGCTATACAGGCAGAGGGGACTTGTTGGTAAGGCGGCACTGTATGGAAAGGACGCAAGGCTATGCGAATCAGCGTCTCCTCCTGGGCGACGACGGACGCGGATGTAATGCGCAGTTTGGAGGCCATGCTGGTGATCGCAGCTACCGAGTCGCGTACGGCACTCCGCCACTCGCAACGATAGAACCCGTTATCATGCCGGCCAGAGTAGCCAAGAGGGTCGGCTGCCTACCTTTAGAAAGCGAACGTTACCACAGGGTCTAGTCAGTCGCAGCCTTGTTCTTGAGGGTCTCTTCTCTGCGAGAAGTGTGCTGGATGCTGCAACCGAGCAGGCGGAGATGGAAGAAGCGATTGTAGAACTGAAGGTTCGCTCAAAGAGCATATTCACAGAATCCGAGAGCGAGTGGATGCCTTTCCCGCACCAGAGTGCCGATCCAGCGCCGCCGACTAAATTAGAAATTAGCTCATGCAACAAGGACCGCCGTCAGCAATAACGGAATCACGACAAAGCCGAAATATCGTGAATTCCAATATCGTGGAGGATTTTGGCCGACTGTGATGAGCAATCCACTTTGGCGTTCGGTCATGTTCCTCAGACACGCCGGCTATTGATGTTGTGCGGGGCAAATTCCACTGTCCGATGCAAGGGCGAGGGGAGTGCCACCTTCGCTGAGGGAACCAGAAGCGCGGTCAAAAGCATAGAAATGCACGCTGCGGTCGCTAGCCAGCATCGCATAGACGATGCTTCCATCTGGACTGAAAACAAAACCCGGAGTTTGGGAAGTCATTGGTATTGAGTTACCAGTGTCGCGAACCTTCCCTGAGGATAGGTCGATAGAAGCGACGTGAACTGCCTGTGTGGCTGGATCTGTAAGAAACAAGTAATGACCGGAGCTGTCGAGCTGAACATTGGTTGCGGTTGCACAGAAGCTGAGCATGGCCATCGTGCAATGAATTATCGCCCGGCTCGGATTGGAAGTATTGGGGAATATATTCAGAGAATTCTCGTTGGCGCTACTGCCGCTCCGATACTGATCAACGATGACCTTTCCAATGACGATGTCCTGTTCACCGCTCGCACTAAAAATCTGTTTATCACCGCCAAGCGCACCGTTCGTTAAGTTGATCGAGCGCTCTCGGTACACGGCGCCCGTTGCGACCATTGATGTGTCGTAAAGCTTGCTGCCGTCTTCGCTAAAACCATAGAGAAAAGCGGGCCAGATATTCGAGGGCCCGTAGGTGCCCTGCACTTTTGGGTTTTCCTTCAACATCCCTCCATCGGCTTGAATGTTGAAAAGTCGGATATCAGCCTCATACCCGTTCTTAGAGCTGGTCAGTTCCAGCATGTAGGCGAACTGGCCATTCGGGTGCATGTTGAACTGGGAAAGCGAATCCGCATTCAATACCTGGATGGCGGGAACTTTCGGTACTCCTGAAGCGTCAGTTTGGAACACGGATAGATGCTGGACATTTTGTCCATCTGACCACAGCGAGTACACAAAACGATCGTCGAGTGAAGGAACGAATTGCACAAGGGATGCTGTCACTGGAACCAGTGGAACCGGTTGTTCGATCAGAGTGGCTGCGAGAGAGTCAGGTTCGATCGAATAAGCACTAATCGTACTTTTATTTATGATATATAAAATTTCGCCGTCTGGGCTAGCTGGATGTGCTGCGAAGTTCGTGCCTCCGCAACTCAGCCAAATACTCACGCCGAGAAGCAAAGATAAGACGAGGCCAAACTGCTTCAAGTCTAAGGTAGTGATGAGGCGCATTTTCTCATCGACTACGGATTGCACAAAACGACCAGCGGCATCAATCCGTTCCGTCATCGTAGCAGCACTAGATGGCTTCCGATAGCGGCTGGGTTGGTCAGAGATCGTGTATCTGTTGAGAAATCGCGATTGCACTCATCCTATGAGAGAGGATGTCAAGCGAAAACACTTCT
>JAOAPG010000300.1 GCA_025462785.1 Acidobacteriaceae bacterium | reverse complement strand
TTTGAATTCGTGGCGCAAACGCTGGCTTTTATCCGGGATTATTTCTGCGCCTCCGGCTCGTCCCGTTCCGGCTTGACTGGCTCTTCCCGCATCTCGCGATAAATCGCTGCGAGTTTTTCTTTCATTGTTTTGTATTTCTGGTACTCCTCCAGCTCGCGCTTCGCATCGGCAGAGCGCCCTGTCAGTCGGTAGATAGTACTTAGGCGGAAGTGTGCCACGGCGCTCGTGGGCTCTAATTGGACGGCGCGCTCCAATGCTGGTTCAGCTTTTTGCGGCTGATTCATCGACATGAACGTTTTTCCGAGACCGAGGTAGGCTTCGGCATCATTGGGCTGAACTTGAATTGCTCGCGAATAGCGTTCTTCCGCTTGTTTAAGATCGCCCTTCTGAAAAGCGATATCACCCAATCTGCATTCGGACTTCTCGTCGAATTGGTTTACTGCCAGAGCCGCTTTGTACTCGCCTTCGGCTTCGTCCTGCTCCTTCACAACCGACGACCCGTTCAACATTTCAGCCAGTTCGAAGTGCAGCCCAGGAATATTAGGATCAATCTTGACCGCTTCACGGTACTGCGCGATCGCAGCAGCGCTGTTTCCCTGCTTCGCAAGTTCGTGGGCCATCACTTGATGCATTCGTGCGGAGTTCGGAGCCACCACGGACAAACTCAGCATAGATTCGCCCGCAAGATCTGTATGAATGCGGTAAGAAGTATAGAGAAGCTCTGCATTGGTTGGATCCAGGCTACGCAGAGTACCGACGGTGGCGGCCGCCTTATCGAGGTCGCCGGTACCGCTGTAGATTTCGATCAGCTCCATTCCAGTTTCAATTCGAAGTTTCTTTTCTTCGAGCTTGGGAAAAGCCTTCTCCAAATCGGTGAGAGCTGACTTAACATCGGCTGTCCGCTTCTCGGCCATGCCCAGGAGAGCCTCTATCTTCCACAGAGTCGGCTGCAGTTTTAGCGCCGCCCGAAGCTGCGGAATCGCATCCGCATAGTCGCCTTGAAAGAACAGCAGCACGCCGAGATTTCCACGAGCATCGACGTTCTTGGGGTCAAGAGCAACAATGGCGCGAAATTCGAGAATTGCCAGATCGGGCCTCTGCTGCTTGAGATACTCCCCCGCCTGCCGTTTGTGTGACTCGATTTGCTGTTGGTGGTTTGCAGCGGATTGGGAAGCGCACTGAAGTGAGTACAGGAAGCAGAGAATGGCGACCACAAAACAAATTGCTACTTTTAAACGCATAGTCGAATGATACGGCCACTCGCGTTAGGTTGGGTGACGCAAAGCCGGCCTGTAAAAAAAGGACGGCGGTGTACTGCCGCCGTCCTCGTTCCTAAAATGCCAATCGTCAGAACGAGACACGTGCATTCAACTGGAAGGCCCGGGGCCCGATCGTGGTTGAGGTGATACTGGATGAGCTCGTCGGCGTGCCATTGGTGTCGAAAGCCACTCCAGTATTCGGGTTGGCAAAGCTCGGATGGTTCAAGATGTTGTAAGCATCGATCCGGAACTGCAGGCCAATTCCCTCTCGTATTGCGAAGTTCTTGCCAAACGAGAAGTTCACTTCCGACAGATCCGGCCCGAATAAGCTGTTTCTGCGTTCATTTCCGAACGTGCCAGCGGTCGGTTGAGCGAAGGCTGCAACGTTATACCAGTTCTTAACAGTCGGGTTGCTGACACGCGGATCGCCAACAACATTGGGGAACTGAGCAGCTTCGTTGTTTCCTCCGGGGTTCTCCGACTCAGAGTTGTTGCTGGATGTCACTACGGTGAACGGCTGCCCGCTATGAGCAACGAAGGTTAAGGAAGTTTGCCATCCTCCTACCACCGCGTCCAGAAACGGATTCGTGTTCAGGAATCTTCTCCCTCTTCCCACGGGTAACTCATAGACCAAGCTTCCTTTCACAGCATGACGGACATCGAAGTTAGAGTTGCCGTAATTAGAAGAAGGGTCAAATGCATTTTGGTAGACCTGCGTACCGCCGCGACCACCCCATCCGGCCGAATCTTGATTGTCCAAGAAATGCGACCATACATAGTTTGCATTGAAGGTTAATCCTCCCGACAACCGTCGCTGAACCTGTACCTGCAAGGAGTTGTAGTTGGAAATGCCGTTATTAAGCGCCCCGGCAATGGTCCCGAACTGCGGATACGGGGTGTTTTGTTCGTTAAAAGTCGAAGACAGCTTGCTCTCTGGTATCTGGTTAATATCAACTGGGTAGTCCAGGTTACTCCCGTGACTGCCTACATATGCAATCTCGGCCTCCATGTTAGTCCCCAGCTGTCGCTCTACGCTCAACGTCCATTGATCCATCTTCGAGACTGGGAGGTTGTAGTCGTTGTACGGGACATTGAGCCCGTTGTACCCCGCAGGCGACCTATTCCCTACCACATAGGGTAGAGGCAGGCCGGTCTGTAGGTTCGTTCCGGGACCGCTGAGAGTAGTCACTGGGCTGACGCCGCCTGTCGTGTCCCCGGCGGAACCGGTGCTGTTGTTACCCACACCCACGCCTTGGCCATACCCATCCATGCTCCAAGTGAAGGCGTAAATTCCGAAGCCTCCCCTTACAACCGTTGTGCCACCTGGATTCCAGGCGAAACCGACGCGGGGCAAGAAAATATCGGGTACGGATTTCATCAAAGTGGTTCTTGAGGTTTGACCCGCGAACCACATTGCACCCGCCGTGCCGGTGGTAGCATTCTGGATCGTTGGATCAAAAGAGCCGAGATTGTTCTTAACCTCACTCCATCCACTTTGGTACTCGTAGCGAAGACCAAGGTTAATTGTCAGATTCGGTCGGAGTTTGAAGTCGTCTTGAACGAAGAACTGCGGACTCTTCATTCGCATTCCCGATTCCGGCTGGTTAGTTGCGTTCCAGCTGTTTACATCACCCAGCAGGAAGTCCGCGTACGCAGATCCACCACTGCCTATTGTCGGGGTTTGCTGACTGTAAACTCCCGTGAAGGTGAAATTTCCAGATTGTGTATTTCCCCACGGTGTGTAGTTGGCCTGATAGTCGAGAAGCTCACCCCCGAAGTGCAAGATGTGTTTGCCGTGGATCAGGGTAACTACATCGGAGGGTTGGAACGTATTCTCAATGTAAACCGCGTTAGTACCGGGTTGCAGGATCGCACTACAGCATATTGCCACACTACCCGACCCGCCGCTACCCGACGCTGCCGATGATTGGCTGACGTTAATCGTTGGGAAAACATCGGCCTTGGAATATTGCAAACCGAGCTTCTGGGGGGAGCCTTTCCCTAGGGTGTAGGGTACGAACCAGTTTCCCTGCTTGGTATAACCGAAGCGCGCTTCGTTCACGAGGGTTGGGCTAAACGCGTACACATCGGAAATCTGTGTGTTATAGCTGTCAACGTCACCAGAGAAGCAGTTAATCGGACATACTTGCTGGTTCGTATTGGTGCCCGGATTGTCGCGCTGAGTGATGGAGAAATTTATCCGGTTTTTCTCCGACATGTTGTAATCAATTCTTCCAAAGTATTTAAGGAATGGATTCAAATTGGGCGATGTGTATGAGTAGTTATTGATGACCACTCCAGGAGTGGCTGGGTTGGGAGTCTGTCCCGGAGTGTTCGGCTGGGGATAGAAAGCTTGAGCCGCGGCGGCTACTGCGTCAAACCTGCCTGTGGGGATCACATTGTTGGTGAACGCAGTCCTTGAGCAAGTGCTCGCAACACCCGGGGTAGTGCAAACGGTGGTGGCTGGATCGTAAATGGTGGGCATCCCACTGAAGTCGCCGGCCCTCATCGCAACGGTTGGCACAGTTGCGCTCTGCGTTGACCCGCCACCATTGTCGTAAATCTTGTCGTAATTGAAGTAGAAAAACAGTTTGTTTTTGAGAATTGGCCCACTGATCGATCCGCCGTAATTGTCATAGCGCAGGAACGGTTTCGGTTGAGGAGTGCTGGAAAAGTTGTAACTGTCAGCCTTGAGCCAGTCAGCGCCGAAATACTCGTATGCTGCGCCATGAAAACGATTGCCGCCACTCTTGGTGATCTGATTGAAAACCGCTCCTCCAATACCATACTGCGCTGAAAAGGTTGAAGTGCTGATCTTCAGCTCAGATATGGTCTCAAATGTCGCAATATCGACGTTGGCGCTGATCGGCAGGTTCGTCGAGGCTCCGTCCTGCAAGAAGTTGTCATAAAAGGGGAGGTTGCCGTTCACCGCGATGGCAATCCCAGGATCGCCCGAAGTTCCTGCAGCAGTAGGCTGTGAAGGTGCACCAGCAGCGCCGGGGAGTAATTGCGCAAAAGGACCCCAGTTCTGTCCATTCGTACCGACCTGAGGCAGATTTACCAGGGTCTTAGAGTCAAAAGTCGTGGATTGTTCCGCGTCCTCGGTCTTCAGCAACGGGACGTCAGTGGTGACCAGCACTTCTTCACTCACTGAGCCAACCTTCAGCGGGCCGTCGATCGTGATGAGCCCAACTTGGAGCGTGATGGGGCCTCGTACGAGCTTTTGGAAACCCTCTTTGGTGAAGGTGATTCGATACCTACCGGGCAAAATCGACGCGGTGTCGTAAAGACCATCATTATTGGTGACCATGTCTTTAGTCGCACCGGTATCTATGTTGGTGACAGTCACGATCACGCCTGGCAAAACTGCTCCGGATGAATCGGTTGCGGTACCGCGAATGTCGCCAGAATTTGTATTCTGCGCGAAGCCGAGACCGGTTGCGCCCAACAAAAGACAAACCACAACCACGAAGCGAATTGCTCTATTCATCGAACTGCCTCCCTACAATCGGATATCAACGCTACGCTGCGTATTCCCGACCGCTGCTTGGCTCTAATCGGGCAATCCCTGGTACACAAACACTGCCTATTAACGATGTAAACCTAATGAATCAAACAAACGGTTGTCTTATGAATGAATCGTAAGTTCGAGGACACGGCGACAACCTAATGGTTTTATATGATCACTGTCAAGCACAAATTACGTCGGGACACTCTTTAAATAATCGATTTTTCGCAGTGTCCCATACAAATGCATGCGGGACGCGGTGATATGTGGGCAGGGGACCTAAATGACAAATAGTTACGTTATTGTCTTTGACAATCGTTTGTCTTAGTCATATAACGAACGTTCCCAAAGAACCTATATTTGAGGACTGAGTCGATGATATCGAGCACTCGCCGAGATTTTCTTAGAAATTCCGCGCTTGCAGCCGCTGCCTTTACTGTCGCCAAAGCGGGCCCGCTTTGGGCAATTCCCGCTTCCCTAGTTCGGGCCTGGGTTACCTCTAAACAAAGGAAGTTTGAAGAGATTAAGGGTTTGCAGTGGCGAGCCGCCAGTACTCACTCAGGAAGCAGCATTCGGCTTGATCCGTCTGAACGCTTTCAGGAGATTCTTGGATTTGGCGCCGCGTTTACCGATGCCTCGTGCTATTTGTTTGACAAAATGAACCCTCCCGAACGGCAAGCGCTGCTCGCAGACTTGTACGGTCCGGAGGGGCTGCGTCTTTCCGTCGGCCGCACTTGCATTGGCGCGAGCGACTATTCCACGACTGCCTATAGCTTCGACGATAGTCCTGAGCCAGACCCCGAGTTGAAACGATTCAGCATCGAGCATGACCGCAGTTATATCCTGCCTACCTTACGTGCGGCACGGCAACTAAATCCTGATCTCTTTCTCTTGTCTACGCCGTGGAGTCCTCCGGGCTGGATGAAGGCCGGAGGATCCATGCTCGGCGGATCCATGCGAAGGCAGTACTTTGATTCGTATGCGCAATACTTCGTAAAGTTCTTGCAGGAGTACTCAAATCAGGGAGTCAAAATTAACGCGGTTACGATTCAGAACGAAGTCGATACTGATCAAAATGGCAGAATGCCCGCGGCCCTCTGGGGACAGGAGTACGAAATTGAATTTGTAAAAGCGCATCTTGGGCCTGCCTTCGAGCATGCGTCCATCGATACCAAGATCTGGATACTCGACCACAACTACAACCTCTGGGGCCGCGTGGTGGATGAATTAAGCGATCCTGAAGTGAACAAATATGTCGAGGGAGTTGCCTGGCATGGTTACTACGGAACCCCCGAAGTAATGACGCGAGTGCATGACTCCTACCCGGCGAAGAACGCCTATTGGACGGAAGGAGGACCCGATATCACCAGTCCTGATTATGCGACGGATTGGGCAAAATGGTCGCACACTTTCACCGGAGTGTTGCGAAATTGGGCACGATGCATAATCGGCTGGAATCTCGTGCTGGATGAAAAAGGAACGCCGAACATTGGTCCCTTCCCTTGCGGCGGTGTAGTTACAGTTGACTCGAAAACCCATGCGATCACCCGCAGCGGGCAGTACTGGGCATTTTCACATTATTCAAAGATGATCAAACGGGGCGCCCGAGTGGTTGCTTCTCACGGCGAATTGGCCGGCATCGATCACGTTGCATTTGAAAACCCCGATGGCAGTCATATTCTTGTCGTGACCAATCAAGGGGACGAACAGAAGATTCAATGTCAGCTTGGGGCACAAGTATTGGATCTGACATTGGAGCCGGATTCGGTCACCACGTTCCGCCTGTAATGAGCTTGCTACTTTAGCAGGATGATCGAAACGAAGCCCTCTATAGGCCTAATGCGTGACACCTTATGCTCAGTTAAGAGGAAATCACGATTGAAGTCCTGCCTATCGTATGTTCTGCTGGTTGTGCTTTGTCTAACAGCCCGTGCCTTTGGGCAAACCAAACCTACCCGCAGCGAACCATTTCAGGACAGCGTCTATCGAGGTGGTCCGCAACACATCCCGGGACGCGTTCAATGCGCCTACTATGATTTGGGTGGCGAAGGGATCGCATATCATGACGCCGACGCAAAGAACAATGGAAGTGGTGTCCTGAATCCGGCGGACGGCTCGTACTTGAATCAATTCCGCATGAAGGAGGGAGTTGACATCTCGTATACGAAATTCCACGATCAGATCGACAACAATCCTTACACCTTAGTGTCACCTCCCGAAGGGCAACTCTATGTCGGTTGGACCAAACCTGGCGAATGGTTCAACATGACCGTGAACGTCAAGCACGCGGGCCTCTACAGCGCTGATCTTCTATACACTTCGAACCGCGGTGGCGAAATAGCGCTTGATCTGAATGGCAAGAAACTCACGGGACCTATTACCGTTCTGTCTACTTATAACGCGTCCGATCCAATCGCCTGGCGGCAATGGCACCACTGGAATCTAATGCAGGATGTCACTGAAGTCCGATTGCCAAAAGGCGTCAACGTGTTAACCCTGCGCGTGGTGTCGCAAGGCAATATGAATTTCGCGTACCTCGAGTTCAAGCGCAAGAACTGAAGTTTCAAGGGTGTAACTGACTTCCCTCGCCGCCGCGCTACTCACGGCTACTGCCACCTGAATCACACTTTGTAATGGTTGTAGTGAAATAACACTCTTTCCGCTACCATGATGCGTATAAAAAGGGTTCGCGAAACTGCCACGTCCGCGAAATCGAGGATTCTTCGAAATGACCTGCACAGGAAAGAGAAGCGCATGAAGCAGAAGCATCCTCTCGCGAACGGACCTGTCAGCTTGAAGAAATTGGCTGAGCATCTCGGCTTGAATCCCGCAACGGTTTCTGTCGTACTGAACGAAGTTCCAGGCCGCTCCATTCCCCAATCCACGCGGGACCGCATTAAGGCGGCAGCGAAAGAACTTAACTATCAGCCGAGTCTTCTTGCGCGTTCTCTTCGCAACCGGCGTACGCTGACGATTGGAATTCTAGTTCCCGAACTCAGCGATGGGTACCATACCCAAGTATTGAGCGGCATCGGCGACCATTTGATGGATGCTGGGTATTTTTACTTCACCGCTCATCATCGACATCGCAAGAACCTCATTGAAGAATACAGCCAGATGCTGTTGGGCCGAGGCGCAGAGGCTCTCATTACAATTGATACCGCGCTTGAGCATTCACTGCCTGTGCCGGTTGCCGCAGTTGCCGGACATCGTCGTATCACTGGCATCACCAATGTAGTACTTGATCATCGCTTTGCTGCGTAACTTATCCTCACCCATTTGCATTCGTTGGGACATCGCCGTATCGCGTTCATGCGTGGCCAATCTTTTAGCTCAGATTCCGATGAACGCTGGCGCAGTCTCGTACAGATTGCAGCCGAGATCGGCATTCCAATTAAAGAAAAACTGATTGTGCAGCTCGAGCGCGATATGTCCTCCCCTGAGCTAGGCTATCCAGTTATGCAACATCTCCTTACCAACAACAAGGAGCAATTCACTGCATTGGTAGCGTTTAATGACATGTCCGCAATTGGCGCCATACGCGCACTTCAAGACCTTGGACTACGAGTGCCTGCTGATATTTCAGTCATCGGATTTGATGACATCAAGGCAGCTGCTTTCAGCAATCCAAGACTTACGACGATACGACAGCCGCTTTCGAACATGGGAAGGATCGCGGCACAGTGCGTTCTAAACCGACTGCATGGCTCCGAACGCTTCCGGGAAGAGATCACCGTCGAGCCCGAGCTGGTGATACGTGAATCTACCCAACGAATCGAAGCGAAAAGTAGGTCAAACGGCAACAAGAGGAGAACTCTAAGCACATCGGGCAACACAACCCTTCATGCGGACTGACTCCACAGCTCGAATGCGGCCAATCGGATGGCTGCATCTGGGGTTTGCTCTAACTGGAATTGCGACCACACTGCTCGGCTGTCTTCTTCCGACCCTCGGCGCAATCTGGCACATGAACGACAATCGCGCAGGTATTCTATTTGCAGCTCAGTTCTCGGGAGCGTCCCTGGGCGCGCTGCTGGTAGGAAGTAATTTCTATTCCAGTGTTGTGCGCGGATATCTACTACTTATTACGAGTGCTGTTTCAATACCGTTCACTGCGGGTTCCTTTGCGTGGCTGCCATTTTTTAGCTTTGGTCTTGGTCTCGGCTTAGCTATGACAGCGACGAGCATGTTGATCGGCAGTATATTTGCTGATCGACGAGGCGCTGCACTTTCACTTCTGAATGCATCCTGGGCAATTGGTGCTGGGTTATCCCCTGCGATTGTGTCGCTTTGGACGAGTCGCTGGCCGCCTATTGAGCTGTATCTTGCCTTGGCTATTTTTGGATCGATTATTCTTCTAACCCTCACGCAATCTCGTGAAGCATTTTCGAGCAGTAACGCAAGAAAGAACGAGATCAACAGCGATGTCGGACATATTAAATCTGTTCTTATTTTTGCCGTCATAGCTTTCCTATACATTGGTGTGGAGGTTTCGGTCGGCGGGTGGATGATGTTATATGTTCATCGAATCCTTCTCTCCAGCAATATTTGGGCACCGATCGCCACATTCTTTTTCTGGATTGCGCTCCTTTGCGGCAGGATCATTGCGCCGGCGCTGCTGCACTGGGTCTCGGAAGCAGAGCTTTTCACGGGAACGCTTTTGATTGCATTCACCAGCGTCGTATCACTGCTCTTAAGTCACACGCCAGCGCTCCTCATCTTCAGCGCTGCATTTGCTGGCCTGGCGTTCGCGCCAATCTACCCACTTTGTCTCGCCAAAGTTCTTGCCTTGGCAAACGATTCGCCAAAGATAAAGTGGATATTTGCTACATCAGGATTGGGAGGTGCCATTTTGCCTTGGATGACTGGGAAGCTCTCCGTCCTGAATAGCTCACTGCGCGGAGGTTTGATGGTTCCCGTATTTGCCTTGGGTGTAATGCTCATTCTCTATTGCATCGAACTAACCCGCGGCGCTCGCGGCGAAAATACCGATACTGTTGGCGAAGGCCGTCGAAGATACGCAGACGGGTAATTTTCCGTTGAATTCACCCCTGTCAGCATGTTTCTGCCCAGCCTTTCTTCGGTAGTCTGGTCCACCTCAGTCGTAAAGTGTTCTACCACTGCAGCGAGATTTTTTTGCGAAACCCTAACCTGAGACATTGCCGTACTCGATGCAACTAGGGAATCGCAACAACCCATCTCACGGATGAACATGCTATGGGAGTTACCAAAGCTGAATTTCGGCAGCTGATCAACTGGTGCTCACGGGGAAAGCCATCTCCTAGGTTCGTGCGCAACGTGCAGGCAACGTTGTTCCACAATCAACGGTCGGAATCAATAGCTCCTCAGACCGAGACATTCGTTTATCGCGGTGCGCTCGTATATGTACCTTCCTCTTCCTCGCATGATTCATCATCTCCTGCACGCTTTCAGGGCACGTTAATCCAATCCGACGCTTCCCTCCACTCGATATTCGGAGTATTAAACCCCTCATTTTTTACGTTGTCGATAATGCTCAGCAAACCTGTGTTCATCGAGATCCTGAACAGCGAGTCTAGTACACAACACATCGACGGCCACGCCGTTACCTTTGTCCTCCCCGACAAAGACTCCAGTTTGATCGTGCTCCAGTGGGGACAGGAACAGAGTGAGTGGAACGAGTTGTATCTTGCCGACGGGTACTATTTCGGGGCGCAGAAACAGAGGTTCAGGTTTAACCAGCAATTTGATGAGCGAAACGCTGCATAGTGACCCTGAAATTGCACAACAACGCTCTTGCTCTAACGCCCCGAACATTCGCACTTAACAGCCCAACTTGATTGCGTGCGAACTCTCGCAGCGCTGCAACCTGCCGGAACAGCGCAGCATCTGTCAGCTTTTGATGAGGGCCTAGTAATGGGATCGCGAAGGGTCTGCCTAAGCTGTGACAGCACGAACAGAGTGGATTCTAAGGAGTGCACAAAATGCGGCGCCGACCTCGACGCCGAGCCGGAAACCGAGAGGCGCTTCATTGATGATGATCCGGCCTTGGTCTATGTCGATCCTGATAATCGGATCGAATTAGATCGCTTCGAGCGCCTAGATGAAGCCGAGCTGGCTTGTGGTTTGTTGCGCTACAACGGTATTCCATGCGAACTAAGCCCCATGCCTCTTCCAGGACTACCAGTGGACCTTATTCTATGGGTGCACAACAAGGACGCGGAACTCGCATGGGCATTGCTCGCAGACGCCGAGCGCGAGGCGTCGGAAAAGAATGATGATGCAGCTTGAGCGCCAGCCTTTGTGGCTGCTCTCCCTCAATTATGCAACTCGACGAGGCTCTGCCGAACTCGCAGGCACGTTTCGCCAATGCAGCGTCTTCAAAAATCTAGCGACCCAGAGCCATATATCAATTCGTACGCGTCTTATAATCCCTCTTCAATGTCCACGAGTAAGGCTGTAGAGGTTTCCTGTCTGTA
>JAOAPG010000101.1 GCA_025462785.1 Acidobacteriaceae bacterium | reverse complement strand
CCATTGAAGACTACCGGACTTACGACGTCTCGACATTTGCTTCCATGGGAGAGCTCCCGGAATATTTCAAAAAGGAAGTTAAGCAGTCTTCCGAAATGAACTACGAGGAGTTGCGAGCTTATATTCGCGAGTTGCAACAGAGCGGTTTTGATGTGGTCCGATTCAAGGTGCAGCTTCATAAGAAACTGGCGTTCCCAGTCATCACATTCGTTATGGCCGTGCTTGCAGTCCCGTTCGCGCTTTCGGCAGGAAAGCGGGGGGCGGTTGCAGGAGTCGCCGTTGCTGTAGGAATCGCGGTGGTCTACTCGGTCACCTCGGGGTTGTTCGAAGCAATGGGCAACATCAGCCAATTACCTCCGGTTTTGGCGGCATGGTCTCCCGATTTAATTTTCGCTTTGGTGGGCGGCTACTTAATCCTCAAAGTACCAACGTAGAATCGGTTCTTTACAACAACGAACGTTCGGACAATTCTATGATTCGGCTTCTCTCCCATTGGGCAATGCGAACCATTTTTTCCCTGTCATTGCTGGTGACAGGATCCGTTTGCCTGGCGCAGCAACCAGCTCCTCTCATCACAAATGTGGGCCATCGCAGCACGATTTCTCTTAACGGGCCCTGGCACGCCATTGTTGACATGTACGACGTGGGTTATCGCGAGTATCAGACACTCAAGCCTTCAGCCGATTCTGGTTTCTTTCGCAATGCCAAGCAGAAGAACAAGAGCGAACTTATTGAGTACGATTTTGATAAGGGTGAATCGCTCAATGTTCCTGGCGACTGGAATTCTCAGCGCGATTCATTGTTGTTCTATGAAGATACGATCTGGTACGAAAAGTCGTTTGCCTATCACAAAAAGCCAAATACGCGGGTGTTTCTGTACATCGGTGCCGCTAACTACATTTCAAGGGTCGGCGTGAACGGCACGGTACTCTGCTCGCATGAAGGCGGATTCACTCCATTTGATTGCGAGATCACTTCCGTTTTGCATGACGGCGAAAACTTTGCCGTGATTTACGTGAACAACGCTCGCCGCCGCGAAGGGGTTCCCACCGTCAACACCGATTGGTGGAACTACGGTGGTCTTACCCGCGACGTATCGCTGGTAGAAGTTCCGCAGAATTTTATCCAGGATTATTTCATTCAGCTCATACCGGGGACGCGGAGCCAAATCGCGGGATGGGTGAAGCTGAGCGACGCTGCGGCAGAGCAGCGCGTGACAGTGAGGATTCCGGAACTCTCAATTGAGAAAACATTCGTCACGGATAAAAGCGGTGTAGC
This sequence comes from Acidobacteriaceae bacterium, assembly GCA_025462785.1. Classification (GTDB taxonomy): domain Bacteria; phylum Acidobacteriota; class Terriglobia; order Terriglobales; family Acidobacteriaceae; genus JAOAPG01. The sequence continues at coordinate 1,293 of JAOAPG010000101.1, read as the reverse complement.
AGACGTCTCGTTGTCCGCACCAGGTCTGAATCTGTGGTCGCCTGAGCACCCAAAGCTGTATTCGGTGCATGTGGAGTCGGGAGTCGACAAAGTACCGGATGAGATTGGCTTCCGCAGCATCGAAGTTCATGGGCGGGACATCCTGCTTAACGGTTCTCCGGTATTTTTGCGTGGAGTATCGATCCATGAGGAGGCCCCGTACCGTCCAGGGCGTGCATACAGCGAAGAAGATGCCAAGACACTACTGGGCTGGGCAAAAGATCTGGGCGCAAATTTCGTGCGGCTCGCTCATTATCCGCACAATGAACATATGCTGCGCGTGGCCGACCGCATGGGGCTTATGGTGTGGTCTGAGGTGCCGGTCTACTGGGGCATCGAATGGGAAGACCCGAAAACACTGGCGAACGCTGAAAATCAGCTCACTGAGAGCATTACGCGTGACAAGAATCGCGCCAGTATCGTGATTTGGTCGGTGGGAAATGAAACTCCCGTATCGGACGCCCGAACAAAGTTTTTGGTAAGCTTAATCGATACGGCGAGGAAGCTCGATTCCACCAGGTTAATCAGTGCGGCCCTACAAATACATAAACGTGAGGGTACAACGCGCATTATCGATGATCCTCTCGGAGCCAAACTCGATGTCTTAGGCTGCAACGAATATATCGGCTGGTACGAAGGAACGATCGAGGCCACTGATTCCGCAAACTGGCAGACTCCCTATGACAAGCCGCTGATTATGAGTGAATTCGGTGGTGACGCGCTTAGCGGATTTCACGCCGATTCAGATATACGGTTCAGCGAGGAATATCAAGAAAAGCTGTATCAACATCAGACGCCGATGCTCGACCGCATCTCTTTTCTACGCGGCACTACTCCCTGGGTCTTAATGGATTTCCGCTCGCCACGCCGATTGCTGCCCGGAATCCAGGACTACTACAACCGCAAGGGGCTAGTGTCCAAACAGGGAGAGAAGAAGAAAGCTTTTTTTGTATTAGAGAAGTGGTATGAGCAGAAAAAAATCACGCCTTAGCGTTCTTGTGAATCTCCACTGTCGTCCACGTCTTGTCGGCCGCATGGCAGATATTCTCAAGCGGACACTCCACACACTTTGGCCATCGCGCGATGCACAACTTACGACCATGCCAGATGGCCTGATGCGCAAACAGGATCCACTTGCTTTGCGGAATGATCCGCATCAAATCCTGCTCGATGTTTTTGGGATCGTCGTGCTGCGTCAGTTCGAGTCGGCGGGAGATTCGGTGAACATGCGTATCGACTACAACGCCGACGCCT
>JAOAPG010000269.1 GCA_025462785.1 Acidobacteriaceae bacterium | reverse complement strand
AATCTTTCGGCAAATACAGAACTGCGTTTTCCGGCAGCTTGGGATCTACAATGCTGTCGCACCGTGTCATGGAACGCGTCAGCACATCCCAATCGGAATGTATGTATTGCAATATTGGCTTTAGGCCACTTTCAGCTCCCGACCCGGGAGTGGCTGCTTGGCACAAACCCGCGCTTGCCAAAAACTGGACAATTAAAACAATCCAGAGAAGCGTCACAAAAAATGATTTACGCATAGGACGGAGCTCCTGTTGCTCCAATGTACACGTCGCATACGACGATGTGTAGCAGCGCGGGGAGCCATTTATCACCCGAAAATCCGTGATGGCAAAGCACACCGCGGAAGCGGGCCCGCGAGTATACCGACCTGCACGTTGCAGTACGCGGCTAGACACGATAACATTAAGACCGCGAAGCGCTTCCGTACGGTCCCGCGAAAGATGATCCAAGGGCTGTTTCTCAGGATGGGCGGGCTTGCCATCTGGAAACGAAAGCGTAGTGCAATAACAAGCGCGAGAAGTCGGTGCCGTAGAAATTCCCTCAGAACCGGCTTAGCTAAGTTTATTTAATTCACAGATGCGGAAGTGGTGGAACTGGCAGACACACCATCTTGAGGGGGTGGCGCCGAAAGGCGTGGGGGTTCAAATCCCCCCTTCCGCACCATATCTTTTAGACTCAGCAGGTTAGCTGGCTTCCTAACAGCTTCCTAACGAAATTTCAGAGCTTCCCATTTTCTCAGTATTGAGAAATGGAGGCCTGAATGGCTAATCGAAGAGTCACGCTGTACAAGTACATCAAGATTCCACCCACCACATGGCGCTACTATCGTGCCGTGTTTTCAACCAACAATAAGCTCAAGCCCCATTGCGTGCTCACTCCGTCTGGCGAGCAGCGACACGAGGAGGGTCAATACTACCTCGGCTATCGCAACGTCACCGGACAGGTTTGGGAACCAATTGGGAACGACTAGAGCTGAATGCATACAGTCTAGGTGGGCGGTTTGAGGCTAACCCGCACCAAATGTTTTCCGTGGAAGATGAGGTCAGGAAATGGCACGTGGGAGGGAGACTGTGATGTCGACATTCGGCATGACGAAATTGACAACAGCAGAGGGACTCAACGATTGCTCACCTTCGTGAAGCATCGGGGTTCAGTCACATTGATACCCCTTCTGGCGTGCCACTGAAATTGAGGCACCGTACTGCGCGCTATGAGGTCGCCACGTCTGGTTGTCTCCTCCGGCGCAGCATCAGCACGATCGATACAAACAATATCGCGGGAAGCTAAATCCACAGAAGTTCGCTTTGGAGAATAGCGAATCTTCGTGGAGTGAAGAAGCGAGTAACGGCAATCGGTGAAACGCGAACGGGTCTCCATGGCAGGAAATAGCGGTGGTTGGTATTGACGTTTCTCAGGTTCGTTTTTTTCGCATCAGTCATCTTCTTGCGATCAAGATAACAATTTCAAGGCAGATCTTTTCAGGCGATGTAAGGGATACCGACATCTATGGAGGGCAGTTCCATGGTCCGCTAGTACGATTGCAACTTGAAGATCGTCCGATCCCGGGAAAAGAGCCAGAGCAGCCAATCGTCAAGGCAAGTCAAACTTGATATTTGAGATTCCGCAGGCACCCAGCGGCTCCTAACTCAGCAATGCTTTGCCTTTCGTCTCAGGAAGCAGTCCAATTACCAAGATCACTACTAGATATGCCCCGGTTGCGAAGATCGCTATGGCTTTTCCAAGCTCCATACGTGCGCTTATGAATCCGACCAGAGCAGGAAATAGAGCGCCGACGCCTCGTCCCAGGTTGTAGGAGAAGCCTTGACCCGAAGCCCGAAATCGACCGGGAAAGAGTTCAGTGAAATAAGCGCCGATCGGGCTGAACGAGCCCGATGCAAAGAATCCTAACGGAAAACCCAATGCGAGCATCACATGATTGCTGATGGGGAGACAGGTGTAAGCCCAAACGGCGAGGAATGAGTTCACGGCAAACAGCAGCAGTGTCCATTTGCGGCCGAGCCGATCGGCTAGGTCAGCGCTTACCAAGTACCCACACAACGATCCGATGATGACCATATAAAGGTAGGCGCTGGTATTCAGTACCGAGAGGCCACGAACAGTCTTGAGATAGGTTGGAAGCCACGTCGTAATTGCGTAGTATCCACCTTGCAATCCGACCGACATAAGGGAAGTCAGGACGGTAATGCGCAGCATCTTAGGATGAAAGATCTCGAGGAACTGTGCCTTTGCGCCGGACTGCTGCCGTTTTTCGCGTGCCAGCGTCGAGGTTTCAGGTTCTGGCACATGCCGCCGAATGTAGATCACTAGCAAAGCCGGCAAAATGCCAATCCAGAACATCACTCGCCATGCCAGCGCCGCAGGAAGTATTGAGAACAGCGCTGCATAACTGATCGCGGCCAATCCCCAGCCGATTGCCCAGCCGCCCTGTACGGTCCCAACCGCTTTACCACGATGCTGGGATCGAATGGCTTCTCCCATCAAAACGGACCCCACAGCCCATTCGCCGCCAAATCCTAGTCCTTGCAATCCACGCGTAATCAGCAATTGCCAATAGGAGTTTGTGAATCCACTCAAGAATGTGAACAGGGCAAACCACAAGATTGTAATTTGCAAAACTCGCGTGCGTCCGTAACGGTCCGCTGCGATGCCGGCGAGCCATCCTCCGACTGCGGATATCAGCAGAGTGACAGTTCCCAGCAAGCCCGCTTGGCCGTGAGTGAGATGCCACTGAAGAATCAAGGTAGGGATGACGAAGCTGTAGACCATGACGTCCATGCCGTCGAGCAACCAACCGCCGAACGTGGCGATCAGAGTGCTTCGTTCCTGAGTCGTTAACCCTACAATCCAGGATGCGTTGGGTGCACTAGAACGAAGATTGTCTTCGGCAGTCTTGGTCAATATTAACCAGCCTCTCCATTGCGATTTGTCGCAATGGCCATCGAAAGACGGAAACGAAGAAGACCTCGTGGGGCTGAGGTCTTCGTTTCAGCCCACCACACTTGAGGCTTTCGCGTTGCGGATCCCGTTTTCTATTGTCTACTTACCCAACGCAGTATTACCTGAAGCCTGTTTCTCATCCGGTTGTTCGGGTAGAACAGGACGCTCGCGATCGACTTTCCAATCCACGCCGTCGAAGAACTCTTTTTGAGTACGCTTGATTTTATATTTGGCCTGGGCGAGATAATCCAGGTGAGCATGGTCAAAGGCCAATCCAGCGGCCGCGACCAGATGCAGCCAGGCGCCGTGAGCTGTCTCGTCAGGAGCTTCGGTATAGCCGTCATCGTAGGTAACGTCGGGAAAGCGCATCATGAAAGCCGGCGACTTCGGATCGGGTGTTTGTCCTTTGACGGCCATGTAGATTCGAACACCTTTATATATAGGCTGCTGAAAATTGCGGTCATCCCAGCGCTGTCCGAAACGTTCATAACGGTCGTTCATGCGGGCATTCATCTCCAGCACACCCGGCGTTTGCGCCATGTTGTCGGCGATCCGATCGCGCAGAGCATAGGTCACCTGCTTACTATGCGGATGTTCGTCATCGCCTAAATAATCAAGACTAGTGAACCACCCACGAGCAATCCACCAGTCACGAGTATCGTCGGCGGAGATGCGCGTCATCACCCAACCTGCGTACTCAGAAAACGGCTGAACCCATTCGTGAGAGGCGTAGCCGTGGGGATTGAGGAACGCGTCTGGCAACCAGGCCTCCCACAGTTGCCTCCTGGTGCGGGACTCCGGATAAATCGGATCATCTTTCCATTGCCCCTCGTCCACGTCGGCAGTCAGCGAGCCGTGATAGCCGGGGTGCAGCATGTTGTCAGGTGTGATCTTCGCCAATTCCATCGACATGTTTGTGCCGTCAGGATTGGTGATGGGATGCACGACGACGTTAACCTTCTTCAAGGCCTCCCGCGATTTCGGATCAGTAACCAGTTGTTCCGCAAGCTTTAAGATGTGGCTGGTGCTGGAAACTTCATTTGCATGCTGCCGGCCAGAATAAATTATTGCTGTCTTAAGGGTCGTCTCCTTTGCGAAGGAGCGCAGTTCCGATGGCGATGGCAGCATGACATCGGCAGCCCAGATGTTTTCTCCAAGGTACGACTTCCCCATCCAATAAACATTTACACCGGGGTACTGCGCTAGCCGGCTCATGATGCTCGCAGTTTCAGCGGTGCCGATGGGTTCGTCCCAAGAGACAAAGTGCTGCTGCCCATCGAGAGCTTTAGGCTGATCGTCCGCAATTTGCGGGCGTTTCGACCGGGGTTGGGGCACGGCCACTTCCGCGCCGATCACAGATGGTTTGGTATGCTCGGGCGCTCCGACATCCATGGGCAACTGAAACTCAAAATTCAATTTGCTGAGGTGTGGATAAGCAAGTGAGTCCGGATACAGTCCAGCACTGTGCATAGCCTCAAGCCATTTCAATTGCGATATGCCTTGCTCGGCAGACATTATCGTATGCTCTAGTTGCTCAGCAGGCACCAACTTGCGCCATGCTCGATACTGATCGCGATCTGAATCAACCAGGACACGCCACGTGAGCGATTGCACATCGTGTCCTTCAGATAATCGCGCCGCAACCAGCTTCGGCTTGCCAAGAGCGAGCATTGGAAACTTCCGTATCTTTTCATGCTCTTCGCCATTTTCCGTCTCCCGCCATGTGAGGCGAACTCGCGGTTGAGCGGCGTCCTTGCCATAAAACTCGATGCGAACCTGTCCATCCTCGCCATCGCGCGAAGGATACACCACAGGAATGACGCGTCCCTGATAATCCATTTTCCCGTTCGAGAGCAAATCACCGAACATGTAGAAGAAATTCTGGGTTGAGAAGAAAGTGTCTTCCTGCAGCGCTTCGAGTGAAGAGATGCGTTCCTGGTCAACACCGGTGGCGTAATCGGGTTCACTCATCCGGACACTGATCCGTAATGTATCAAAGAGCGGCTGGTACTCGGTCTTCGGCTTGCCCTCATTCTGCGACATGACAAACTTATAGATTTGCGGCAAGGTCTGAGACTGATAGTGGTCCCAGAACTCTTCGACGTCGGTAGCAACTCGCTCATCGAGGACAGGCTTGCCCTCCGCTTCCATGTGTACCCAACCTGTAGAGACCGTCACATCTTCGTAGTGCGGGAATTGAAAGCTGTAAGAACGCTTCGCCGTCGCAACCGTAAAATCGTGAGCAAGTATTTCGTGTCCATCCGCGGCATAAGCGTGCACGCGATAGGTAGGTCCAGTTGCCGTGGCCATCCGCGCAAACTGGATATTTTTCAACGGAATCTTTAGCTCTTGCGCCAGCTTCTCGTCGACTGGATAAAGCTCCTTGATCCAGCGGGTCTCGGAACCTATTGCCGAAGGAGCCTCGTGATCCCCATACTTTGCGAATTCAACCGTGAGTTTTGCAGGATGCTGGTTCTTCAACTCCGGAGTGATCTCGTCTAGCAGCCAGCTATATCCCTGCTTGTACGCGCAAAGCACTACGACGTGACTACGTTTTGGGTCGGCCCCCGCTTTCGTGATTTCATCCAAGAGTTGGGCACTTAATTTGCGACGCTCTTCGGGTCCTTCGCTGACTCTGGCTTCGAGTGAAACCGCCTGACCCGGCTTAATGCCAGGCGCCGCTTTTTGTACGGCTTCTAACAAGCGTTTGCCTTCCCATGGGATGGTCAGATCTTCGGCGAATGTCGGCTCGGCTTGCTTGAAAGGCGCCAGGTTCGAAACAAGGTGCAGATTAGGATCAGCGGCACAACACTTTGTCCCTGCGTGCAAGCTTCCGACTTTGACATTGACCTCATCCGCCCTTATGCGGTTTGTGATCTGATTGCGAACGAAGTCCGCAAGCCCAGGATCGGCCTCATCAACGAAAACTTCGGCATTGATGGAAGCCAGCTTCTTTTCCGCACCAGCGGGCGCCAACTCAGAGAGCCACTGATCTAAGTGATACAACGCGATTGATGCTTGGCCGGTGCTGGAGCGAAGCGAGAAGAACTGGCCAACATCGTCACCCACTTCCGCTGTTGAGCCGTATTGCTTACCCGGTTCCCACAAGTAGGGCAAATGCGCAGCCGCATAATTCAGCGCCGCAGTCGAGCCGCGTTCGTCGCCTCGGACCAACAGCGCCGCTTTTTTCTGAAACGCGCCCTCTACTACTCTCAGCTCCCCTTCACCTGCTTGTAGCGTAGGCAACTCGACACGGTTCTCATTCCCCGACGCAAATTGTCCGGGGACGATCTTGTCCAAGTCAGTGCCTCCAGGCGCTCCGAGCAAACTTGCCGAATGAGTGAAAAGTTGTGAAGTGCCGGCAATCACAGCCGAGCTATGCACCTCGGAGGGAGAAACGCCATCTACTGGGACCGCGATCGGCAATGCAATGCCGGTGGTCTCAAGACCGATGCGCGCTGCGAGATTCGCCATGGCGACGCCTTGCGAACCAGATGGCACGTAAAAGCGCGCGGCCACACTCGCTGGGACAAGTTTCTTTGGAGACCCATTCAGCAGTCCCTTTATGCCATACAGATCGACCAGATCAAGCGAGCGCGGTTCTTCTCCCGAAGGATCCGACAGTGCGGGGAGGGCTGCACGAGGTTCGCCACCGGATCCTTGGATTGAAATGCGCTCGCCATCCGGCAACAACAATTCAACTTCGCGAACGGAGCTGATGTGCAGTGCCGATTCTTCCTCGGGCAGCAATGCTTTTCGAATCGCAGCCAAATCACCAGCTGCCGACAACTGCAGGATGGCGCGCCGGATTCCGGCTTGGCCAGCTTTATAAGTCAGACCAATCAGCCGCGCCGTTCCTTCGATTTTCTTCTCATGAAGGCCTTCAGTAATGGTTTTCGCAATGGCCTGCAACTTCTCCCCGGGCACGCTCCATTGGTAAGGCGTCCGAGCGGCATATGCATTGCTTGCAGCTAACAGTCCGACTGGATCGGCAGCCAGGAAGACCAAGCCTTTATCGACAGCAAATACTCCGCCTTCGCCGATCTCCATCGCAGCAGCCAGCTTTTCGACTGTGTCTTTGGCGGACGCCGGGACTGCTGAAGCCCCGATCCACAAGTTCGCGCTTGTCGCGTCGCATTTGTGTTTCGCTTCCGCACCCGCCGTTGACACCATCGGCAACGTCAGCCCGGTCGTCTCATACCCAATACGAGCCGCTAGATTCGCTGCAGCGGTGTTCTCCGCCGCACTGGAATGATCTGGCACCACGACGGCCCCGCACACAGCGTCAGCAATTCCGTCTGCATTCGTGTCCTGAAGGATCACTCCCTGCTGAAAAGCATTTTCCAGCAAGGACTCGGGGGAAGCACTTTCGGTGGGTTTCTTGTCTGCCGCACGCACCACAACACACACAAACAGCGAGAACGCGAGATACTTGACTCGAAACATTTTGTGTCCTTGGGTTCCCAAAATTCTATTCAGCTTTTTCAGTCGGCTTGTGAATGGTGAAGCAATCAAACGCGGCCCGAGCAGCCTTGCTAAAGCGCCTGACCCGCTGCGCACGCAGGCTCACCCAGTCGGCGTCTCATGAACCAGCACGTGAAACGCCTATTGGGATCAGCCATGTCCTTTTAGAACGTAAACCGCACCGCGAGTTCTGCCTGCTGCACGTTAGAGGCTGCGGTGATGGTACCGAATGACGGCGACTCTGCATTGGTCACGACATTTCCGGGCGTGCCTAGCAGATTCGTGGTACCGAATAGGTTGAAGACCTGCCCGATGACTTCAAGCCGCCGTTGCTCTTTGACGAAGAACGAGCGCGACAGCCGGATGTCGAAGTCGTCGTAACGGCTGCTATCGAATTTAGCGACACCGAATGCCGATGGTTTTAGGTCTCGGTTCCCTTGATCGCGGGTTGTGCCGGGTGCGTATTGCTGCACACCATCTGCGTTGTAGGTGGTGGACATTGCACTGAAAGGTAGAGACGAGCGCACGGTCCAAATCGCACCCAGCGTGAGCTTCCACGGGAGAAGGAACGAGGCACTGGCAACCAAAGAGTGGCGACGATCGATGCTGCTCGGCCCCCAATCCAGCCCCCAATTCGACTGATCTGTAACCTGTTGCTGGGGGTTGTCATCGCGGACGGATGCGAGCGTGTAGGAGACCGTGAACATCGTATTATGACTCATGCGCTTGTCCGCTCTCACGTACAGCGCTTTGTATTTCGCCTGGGCAATTGAAGCATGTTGCAGGACTTCTCCCCATGCTAGCAAGGGGCGTATCCCATTTGCGTCGGGGTAGTTCAAGTCGACGATGCGAAAATCCCGCAGCGTATGCGTATACACGCCATCCACCTGCAAAGCCAAACTACTCGAGAACTGGTGGGAGTAACCGATGTTTGCCTGCTGGGAGTAAGGATTGGCGAAGTTTGGTGCCAGCACCGTCACATTCGGCGGAGCAGTCGAGCAGAAACTCGATGGGCTCTGTCCCTGGAACGGATCAGGATACGATGGGTTCGAAATGACAATGTTGCACTGCGCCAGATTTTGACGCTCGGAGAAGTTCTGCAGGGTCTGAATGTTGTTGTAGTAGATCCCATAGCCACCACGAACAACATCCCTTCCATTGCCGAACAAGTCCCAAGCCACGCCAACGCGCGGCGCAAAGTTGTTGGAATCGCCGCGCTTGCTGGGGTCCCCGAGGAACGGAATGGTTTGGGGGAAGGACTTTAAATTGAGGCTTTCATTGAAGGCGCCAACTTCGCGATCATAACGTAAGCCCAGATTAATTGTGACATTGGGCCGAACTTTCCAATCGTCTTGCACAAAGAAGCCGAGTTCGGTAGTCGGTACGCTCGTGTAAACCGACGGAATTGATGCGAGGTACAAACTAGGATTCGTCAGGTTCGCGATCGTGGCTGGATCTTTAATATTGAAAACCTGGTCCGTCGGAAAGATGAAAGTTCCGGTCAGGTTATATGCGAAGCTATCGCTGAAAGGAACGTAGCTGACATCTCCACCAACCCGAAGGTTGTGCTTTCCGTGAGTCCAACTCAGCGTGTCGTTGAACTCTGTACGTTTTTCGACACCAACTTCCGCGTAGTTGAATCCTGCATTGAAGCTGGGGAAGATGTACGCAGTCTGCAACTCAGCAAGAGCAGCAGCGGAAAAGTGAGTGGGATCCG
>JAOAPG010000237.1 GCA_025462785.1 Acidobacteriaceae bacterium | reverse complement strand
TACATGAAAATGGAAACCGTCGAGCATTTTGCCGAAATCGCCCTGGTAACCCACATGCTGGGATGCCAGCAGCCACTCGGGGACCGTGAACTTGAGAAGTTGATGATCGTCCGTACCAAATACCAAGGAAACAAGTCCGCGGCACCCATGCCCTTGGGTGCTGGTTATGGAAACGGAAATCACCACGATCGGCCACGGCCTGCTACGACGGATGGGAACACCATGCCAGGCTCCCGAAAACGGGTTTCAATCGCCTCGCGCTAGCTCCTGATTGTAGCATCCAGAAGTTTGATTTGCTGATTTCCAACTGTCGTAGAATGCCAGCATGAGTCCAGCCACTGCCATTCCGCAAGATCTACTCGACATATTGGTATGCCCGCTTTGCAAGAAGCCCCTCGCTCTCAAAGACACCGGAGAAAGCCTCAAGTGCGCCGTGTGCCGACGAGTTTATCCGGTCCGGGATAATATTCCCATTTTGCTGATTGACGAAGCTGTCATCGAGCCTTCCTAGACGCATGCGTTTTTGACAATCCCCGCACCCGAGTACTGGAGCGGTTCCTCACAGAGTCCGCCCTGCGTCCCGCATGGACACTTTGTGTCAAAATACGAGACTCAAAGTGCGACGGCTTAACCCTCCATACCGCTTTCCGCCGGACCTCGAACGCGCAACTTTGCCCTTTTAAAGGGGTTTATGTAACCCAGTAGGCTCATTGCAACGGATGTAAAGTTGGCCGCGGCGCGGCAACAAAATTGCATGCAACGTAGCTGGCACGCAATGAGTCTAATGAGCATGTGGTTGAGGTCGGAGTCGGAGGTGATGACGGCCATGAAAGAACGATTTTCAGAAAACGAACTGACGTCCTTGCGAAACGATCTGCTGCAAGGTGGATTGATCGACTTTCGCGAGGCTGCTGAACTGGTGCAGATATTCCTCATGGGTCGCGGCTACGGAGTTTCTCCGCAAGCCGCCAGGGACGCGGTTGGCCGTGTAGAAATGGCTGGCTGCGCGTTGCCCGTGTTGCAGCACGAATTGGAAAACCTCGCGCTAGTTATGTAGTCAAAAGATCTCGGAGATTTGCGGAACCAAGCGGTCTCCTCGATAGTGGCGGAAGAGAAGCAGCCGGGCCAACCAGCCCGGCTTTCCCTTTTCTACCATCAATCGGCCTATTCGTATCTAAGGCTTTCGACTGGGTCTAGTTTTGCGGCTCGAGCTGCCGGGATCGTGCCGAAAAGAATTCCAACGAGAGAAGACACCGCAATCGCAACGATGGCGGACAAGCCTGAGATCGGGATACGGTATTCCGTTAGAAAACGCACCGAGTACGGAATCGCGAGCCCGATGATCACTCCTATTAGTCCTCCACCGACAGAAATCAGGACTGCCTCAGACAAGAACTGAAAACGGATTTCGCGGTTGGTTGCGCCCAGTGCTTTGCGGATTCCAATCTCCCGGATACGCGCACTCACGGTGGCCAGCATGATGTTCATTATGCCGATGCCGCTTACCAAGAGCACGACAGCAGCAACCAGAAACAGCACTACTGTGAGCGCATTGGCAGTTTTGTCTGCGACGGAAACCAGTTCAGTGAGATTAGTCACGTTATAAACCGACTCCGCCCGATGACGTGACTGGATAACTCGCCGAATCTGCTCAGTAGCGGGGACCACCAGTGATGGGTCGCTCACGGAAAAATAGATCTGCTTGACGTTTGGCGTATCCGTGAAGTAACGGCTCACGGTGTAGGGGATGGCCATCGTGTTGTCAATGACTTCCGACTGTCCGAAGGTATCGACCCGCTCTTTAAAGGTTCCGATCACGGTAAATGGCAATCCGCTCAGCTTGATAACCTTGCCAACAGCGGCTTCAGTCGATCCGTAAAGCTGCTCCGCCATCTTCTGGGTAATCACGCCAACCTTGTTGTGGGCCTGCTCGTCTTGAACGTCGAAAAACCGCCCTGAAAGTACAACCAAGTTACGTACCGTGCGGTACTCGGGAAAGACTCCGAGGACCAGGACATCACGCTCTTTTCCTCCGCCGATTGATATGCGATCCGAGAGAGAAACCACGGGAGAAGCCGCCACTATGGCGGGGACCGCCTGCTGGGCTGCCTTCAGGTCATTGAGCGTCAGCGGGTCGGGAGCCGCATTGCTGATGCGCTGGGCTCCGCCTTCGTATTCCGCATAAATGAGATTTGCGCCGATGCCCTGGATTAGGTTCAAGACATACTGCTTGCCGGTCATGCCGATCGTCACGACCAAGATCAAGGAGGCAGTGCCGATCACCATTCCTAATCCGGTCAGGGCAAAGCGCACCTTATTACTGCAGAAGGTGTCATAGGCGAAATTGATGATTTCACCTAAGGCAAGCTTCGGCCGAAGAATCTCAGGTGCGGTGGCTGTGGGTGACATGCTCTGGATTAGATTACGCGGGGTGTGCTAGAGGCGCAATGTTAAGGACAGGTCTTGGGCGTCAGGCTCTGGGCTTTAGGCTCTAGGCTTTAGGCCGGTAGGCGTCAGACTCCGCGAATCCGAGGACATATGATCTTCGTAGGATTTGAAGAGCAGGTCCTTCGACTTGTACTCACCGCTTTACGCGGCTCGTCCGGCGCTCAGGATGACAATTTATAGGTAGAAAAAGTGGATTGGATTTCGCTACTCAGTAAAGTTTAGAGCCTGTTTTCAGTTTCTTGTATATGACTTGTACCTGTTCTTTAGTTTCTTCCAAAGTCCCCGAATTATCGATAGTGTAATTCGCGTACTTCGTCTTTTCTTCGTCTGAAAACTGCGCAGCCATTCGGCGGGTTACTTCCCTTCGGGCACTTTCTTCGTCTATTTTCATGCGCTGCGCCCAACGTTCGATGCGCTGCTCGGGGCGACATGTGACCACAACCAATCGATCGAAACTCTTCTCGGCGCCGGCTTCAAGAAGCAGCGCGGCTTCCACAATTGCAATGGCTTGCGGATTTCTGCGCCCGACTTCTTCCATCCAATCGTCGTGATATTGAATCACGGCGGGATGAACGATTTGATTCAGTTCTTTTATGCGCGGCGGCTTTTCGGCGGCTTGTCCTGAAGAGTTTCCGAAGGCGACTTCTGCTAGTCGCGCGCGGTTGATGGTCTTGTCTGAATTCAGAATTTCGGGACCGAAGTGATGTACCACGTGCTGATAAACAAGCTGCCCGGGTTGCATTAACCGGTGCGCAATCTCGTCAGCCTTGATCAAGTCCGCGCCGAGAGCGGCAAACATTTCGCCCACTGTGGACTTCCCCGAGGCGACACCTCCGGTTAAGCCGACTTTCAACAAACTTTGAGACCTCTTTCTAGTTATTCACCACGGAGACGCAGAGTCACAGAGAGAAGCAAGAAAAGGGCGAATCTTCAAAACTGAGTCGAATGAGATTTTGCCGCCTTTGGATCGTATCCGTGGCTCTGAGTCTCTGTAGTGAAAACTCTCTATTTTCCCCGGCGGAGCTTTGCGGCCCTGACCGTATTCGCCATCAGCATCGCTATTGTTAGCGGACCTACTCCGCCCGGAACTGGTGTCATCGCTCCTGCAACTTCCGCCACATTAGGATGAACATCGCCTGCCAAAGTTGATCCCTTGGTACGGAAGGTCTCCTCGCGCTTTGCATTGCCAGCGAACAGGCGGTCGAATTCCGCATGGTCGGTCACCGAGTTCATTCCTACGTCGATTACGGTTGCGCCCGGCTTTACGAAATCACGCGTGATCATTCCTGCCCTGCCAATTGCGGCTACTAAGATGTCGGCCCGGCGGCAAACGGCGGGAAGGTTGCGAGTTTTGGAATGGCAAACGGTGACAGTCGCATTGCCGTTGAGGAGCAGCATCGCGGCGGGCTTGCCTACAATGTCGCTGCGGCCGACTACGACAGCTTCCTTTCCGGCAATCGGGATATTGGTGCGCTTCAGAATTTCGATTGCTCCCGCTGGCGTGCAGGGTACCAGGCCTTCTCTCTGGGTCGAGAGCAGGCCGACGTTCACCGGATGAAAGCCATCCACATCTTTCGCCGGATCGACTGCCATGAGGATCTTCTTTGAGTCGACCTGAGGGGGCAATGGGAGCTGCACGAGTATTCCGTCAATGTCATCGCGCTCGTTGAGTCCGATTACGAGTTCAAGCAATTCTTCCGTAGAAATATTCTCTGGCGGAGTGTGCTTTTCGCTATAAACACCGACTTCTTCGCTGCTCTTTACCTTGCCCCGAACATAAACTTCGGACGCTGGATTATGACCGACCAACACTACCGCTAAACCGGGACGTATGCCTGCGGCGGCCATAGCTTTTACTTCAGCAGCGACTTCCGAGCGGATGTCACGCGCGATCTTAACGCCATCGAGAATAGTGGCTGACATGAAACCTCGTATTAATGGTTTGCAACGAAAGTTTATCTGAAGTCGTGGGAAAAGTTTTCTGCGATGAACTTTGTGCTCTTTGGGAACTGCAAACTACAGATCTCCGGTTACATTCACCGCACGAGTGCGGCTCGGGCCGACTTGGGATAACAATGTGTAGGAGTGAGCTAACGCTTGACCCGGAACAGCGGACAATCTTTTGTTCCGACACCGGCAACATTTGCTTCCGCGAACTCTCTTACGCGGTCGAGTGAGGATTGCAGCTCTTGATGGGAACCTTGCATTTGCAGGTCATCTGCTTTGGCAGGAACGGCGATTTGGCGGCTGACTCGCATGAGTGCCTTGGAAAATGGCTTGGGAATCATGCAGCCGTCACAGGTTTTTAGAATCCAGGGGGCTTTCAACGCGATATGAAAGGCGACCATCGGCGATCCGGTGGCACGGGACAGCAGTACCGGTCCTGGCTTGGCTATGTAACGCGGTCCTTTCGGGCCATCGATGGTAAAGGCAACTGGCAAATTTTGCTCCAGCACTTTGCGCATACCCAGCAACGCACGCACCGCACCCCGGCTGCTCGACCCGCGGACTTTCACAAAGCCGAATTTACGAATGATTCTCCCGGTATATTCGCCATCGAAGCTGTCGCTCGACATTACATGAATCCCTAGATTTCGCCAGATGTAGATGGCTGGAAACACACAGTTATGCCAAAAAGATAAGATCATGGGCCGAGATTCCAGTCCAGCCGGTGCGCCTTCTTCAAAAGATACTGAGAACTTCAGAGTCGGCCCGATAAGCCGGATTGCCAGAGATCCCGCCCAAGTGATAAGCGACAGAAGAATTCGCTGGCGGAAGGTGAATGCCCGCTCCGGCGT
>JAOAPG010000210.1 GCA_025462785.1 Acidobacteriaceae bacterium | reverse complement strand
ATCCGGGTGCCCACAGTGCGATCAGTACTGCGGGGGCCGAGGTGCTGAGATTCTATTTCGGCCCGCAGTTCACTTTCGATGTTACGTCCGAATCCTTGGCGGGAGTGACACGGCACTTCACTAGCTTCTCAGCGGCTGCGCAGGAAGCGGGATTGAGCCGGATTTATGCTGGGCAGCATTTCCGTTCCGACCACTTGGCTGGCAAAACTTTGGGGCGCAAGGTGGCGGAGTCGGTCGATGAAACCATTCTGCTCCCCAGGTGAATTGCAGTTCTGGGATTCAGCTAGTGTGATTCACTCGAGGGACGAGAGTTTGAAGCTAAGATGCCGGCGAGCCGCAGTGGCACGCCGGCATTTTGCTGCATAAGAGAATCGAACAACGCAACTCGCAGCCTGTTCAGATCGGAAATCACCCGATCCCCCTCCGCAAGGCCCTCTCTTAAATTTCCCACGGCACCTGCGTGAGGCGATTACTAAAACTTTGCTTTCGCCAAAAATCCGTGCATCACGAAAGAGATTAGGTAAGTAGGGCCCACTAGGGGCCCCACAGGTCGAAGCCTTACAATCGCGTTTAAACTATTGCTGGCACGACTCACTGACCATCTTCACGTCAGTGACCGTCAGGTGTCCATGCTCGGAATTGTTCTTCTTCATTCCGGAATCGGCTGTTGCATCTTTTGCATCTTCTTTCAGATTGTGCGTCTTGGCATTCGATACAGCGCCGGTTGCGCTAACCGTATGTCCCACATGGTCGGCGAGAGCCACGCCGCTGCTACGCATTTCCCAAGTGCTTCCATCATTTCCAGTCAGCAGGAATTCATCGGCGCTGTCGCCTTTTGACAGACATCCTGTAATGGTCCGAACATCAGACTTCGATTTGCTAGGTGTATCTTGTGCAACTGCCCAGGTCGTTGCCACAACGCCGAGGATTAAACACACCAGTAATCTATTCATTTGCTTCCTCCAAAGAGTAGTCTTCGATCTTCTAACAACGAGCTACTTAGATGGCATTCACCGGCCTACATGAGGTAAGCAGATCAGAATATTTATGCTGTAATGGCGATGCGGCCAGGAGAACTAGGGGTCGGATTTCGTGACTAAACCTCCCTTGGTCATGTTTTTAGCAAGTTTGGACCGTCTGAACGTGCAGTTTCGACGGCGATCGCGCCGCGCGACTTCGGATTCTTCAGATCGTATTACGCAGTCCTGATAGACACAAACTTTTGACTCGAAATCGCGTGCGTTTAGACATGAGGCGCCCATCCCTTCTCGTACTCGCGTCCCCACATTTTCATCGCTTGCGGATCTCCTTGGATCCGTCCATCTTTCGTGTCGAGATGCAATTCGCGATTCACTTCCCAGGCGACATTGGAAAGCTGCAGCATCGTTACGGATACGTTGCCTATAGAAACAGGAGCATTGAGTCTCTCGCCCTTGCGGATCCCTGCGATGAAGTTCGCGAAGTGAGCGTCTGTCATAGAATCGCGGCCGAGTAGATCCGCTGATGAAGTCGTACCGCCGGTCTTGAATTCGCTCGTCTTATTTCCTTTGAGATCGAATATCTCGTAGCCGTCGCGATCCAGAAGCACCGTCCCGTTGGTTCCCATGATTGTCGAACCACGATCGCGGCCGTAATACTTCATTCCCTGGCAGCTCTTCCCTTCCCACGAAATCATCTTGTCTTCATACTCGAAGCTGGTCACCAGCGTGTCGTAGAACTGCCAGTCATCTTTGAAATGGTATCTGCCACCTGATGACGTGACTCGCTGGGGATAGTCAACGCCAAGTGCCCAACGGCAGACATCGACCTCGTGCGTGCCGTTGTTGAGCGTTTCGCCGGTGCCATAAATCTTGAACCAATGCCAGTTATAAGGATGCAGATTGTCCTTGTACGGACGGCGTGCCGCTGGACCTTGCCACAAGTTCCAATCGAGCTGCGGCGGCACCGGGACTTCTTTGCCTATGCCAATCGACTTCCTCGTATTGACGTACCAGGCTTTCGCGAAGTGTGGCCTGCCAATGATTCCTTCGTGAATCTTTGCAACGATCTCGATGGTGTGAGGTGAGGACCGCTGCTGCGTGCCCATCTGCACGAGCTTGCGATATTTCTGCTGCGCCTTCACCAGCATCTCGCCCTCAGCAGGATTGTGGCTGCATGGCTTTTCTACATAGACGTGCTTTCCGGCCTGCAAACCGGCGATGGCCATTGGAGTGTGCCAATGGTCGGGAGTCGCAATCGTAATCGCATCAACGCTTTTCTCTTCGAGAATTCTGCGGAAGTCTTTTTCCGCCACCGGAGCCTCGCCCATTTCGTGCTGCGTACTGTCAGCGAACTTCTTGAGAATGTTGCTGTCGACGTCGCAAACATGTGAGATACGGGCAGCGCTTCGGTTTGCCTTGAGCGATGCGAGATGCGCATAGGCTCGACCATTGAGACCAATCACAGCAAAGTTCAGGCGGTCATTTGAACCAAGAATCTGACTATAGCTCTTTGCAGTAGTTCCTATTACAAGGCCAGCCGCTCCTAGGGCGAGTGCGTCGAGAAATTCACGTCGCGTAACCATCGATTCTCCTTGTAGAAAGCCTCGTGCCGCCGCTATCGGTTCCCAAAGTCGCCAGCCGTTGTTCGTCGATGGTAGTTACATCTCTAGCCAGTTGCCGGACGAGCAACGACCAACGACGGTCTTAGAAATAGCTTCTGATCAGCAGGAAATTCCAGCCTTCGCCAGCGTCTTCTTCAGTCCATCCATGCTGATGCGCGTTGATGCTTCTGGCGTTCCTCCGCCCTTCCAGTGCGTCTCGAGACTCACCGCGTAGTGGAAGCCGTCGCGCTGTAAGGACTGAAGTTGCCCAACCCAATCCACGATGCCCGCGCCCACCGGAGCCCAATCGTATTTGTGATCGGGCTTACCCACCGCGTCTTTGCAATGGCAATGCCCAATGCGATCTTTGGGCAGCAACTGATATCCAATTGGATAGGGGGTACTTCCTAAAGCGGCAGCATTGCCGGGATCCCAGTTCAGCATAAAGTTCTTGTTTGGAATTGCGTTCAGCACAGCAGCCGCCTCTTCGCCCGTTGCTGTATTGCAGGACATCTCGTTTTCGAGCAGCAGGACAAGATTATCTTTCGTGCAGCGCTCCGCCGCCTGTTGCAGTTTGGCATTGATTGCGGCGCGATACGGCTTCTGGTCGTCCAACCGCCAGTAATCGAAACAGCGAATCCTGTCCGTATTGAAAGATTTGCAAAGCGAGATACACCGCTCGAGCAGTTTGTCCTGTGCGTTAGCATCGAAGTCCGCACGAAACTGATCGCGCTTTTCGCTCTGCGATGATCGCGGAGCCCCAGGCCAATCTGTTTTGAACAGGGGGCTTGCAATGTCGGTAACTTGCAGTTTGTGTTCCTCAAGGATCTTCCGTGCATCCTCAATCTCTTTCGCGCTAAGGTCAGTCACATTCTTATTCCACATCGAGCGCAGTTCGATCCAACGAAGCCCGAAATCAACGGACACAATCTGACATGCCCTCTCAAAGTCCTGTGTGATCTCGTCATTGATCACCGCCAGGCGGAACGGGCAGGTACCTTCTCCCGTTTTACCCCCCAATGATGTCATTGCCGACGAAGCTGCGACTTTCTTGATTAACGGGGAAATCAACGTCTCAAGTCCAACCAGTCCTAAACCTGCTACCACTTTGCGTCGTGTGTGATCCATACAATCTACCCCTGTTATCTCGACTATTCGCTACCGCGAAATATGATTTTGACCCTCAATCTGTCCTCTACCGGGCTATTGATTGACACCGCTGGCCAGAAAGCCTCCGTCGACGACCAGAGTCTGCCCGGTCACAAAAGATGCGCCGTCGGACGAGAGATAGACAGCTGCTCCGACGAGTTCCTCGGTCTTGCCGAAGCGGCCCATTGGCGTCCGTATAAGCAGTTCCTGTCCGCGCGGCGTGTTATCGAGCAGATCGGCATTCATGGCAGTGTGGAAGACGCCAGGCGCGATGGCGTTCACCATAACGCCCTTCCTTGACCACTCCACCGCCAGCGAACGAGTGAGGGACACAACACCTGCTTTACTGGCCGCGTATGCAGTAACTTCGTTGAGCGCGACGAAGCTGTTGAGAGAGGCAATGTTCACGATGCGTCCGTAGCCGCGCTCCAGCATGTGCTTGCCGAAAATCTGGCACGCACGCAGAGTTCCCGTAAGGTTCGTGTCCACGATCTCGGCCCAATCCTCTTCCGACATGGTGAGCGTTGGCATGCGTTTAATTTTTCCGGCGCAGTTGATAAGAATGTCTATTGCGCCGAAGGACTGCAATGAAGCTGACAGCAGTTGTTCGAGCGAAGCGCGGTTGCGCACATCCGAGTAGAGGCGCACGGTGCGGCGGCCACGGCGTTCGATCTCGGTGGCGGTTTCTTCGACTTGTTCCTGTCTGCGCGAAGACGCGATGACATCGGCTCCAGCGTCTGCGAGGCCAAGGCTCAGGACACGCCCGATACCAGAGGTGCCTCCGATTACAACGGCGGTTTTCCCTTCAAGGCTGAAAATATCGTTCGTCATCACTTATTGTTTCTCTGCTCCGGTCGTTTGGCATGCTGCGTCACTGTGCAGTTTGTTGCGGTAGGCCCATAGCCCTAATCCTGGGTTGGCAATGAAAAAGACATCTTCGCCATCAACCCTGTTATATCCCTGACGAAGTTTCTGTGGGTTGTAGCGTGTGAGCATGGTTTTCAAATCGCCGTACTCGAATCCCACACCTTCAGTTTCTTCTCTAGTGAGATGACCGGGGCACCACCGAATCGTGAAGCGGCCTTCGGAAGATCCGTGGATGAGATGCGCAGCCGCGCTCAGATCATCGGCGAGATCCGCATTCCTACTCACTGCCGCGAGCGTCGCCGGAGTTCCACGATACCCGTACTTGCGGATGAGCGTGTCGATCTCTTTGTCTTCTCCGAAAGTCTTTACGCCCGGCGCGAGGATGATCAACTCCGCACCATCGGCCAGTGCCATGCGTGTACGGTAGACAGCCTTGTTGCCCAGCCACGTGCTGTGAAACTCATGCGGATCGAGATAGACGACAGCCTTCTGGATCGGCGCGTCGAGAGTTTGGAAATTTACCTTCAGACTCAGTTCAGCGGCCCGGTGAAAACATTCAACGTCGTCGCAGATGAACAAGCCGCGCACAGCCAGCCGTCCGTCCGTCTTGTCGCCGTCTGCCACACTTCCAACAACTGTGAGAA
>JAOAPG010000185.1 GCA_025462785.1 Acidobacteriaceae bacterium | reverse complement strand
TTGGGAACCCGCCGCGACCCATTAGGCATCTCCGCGTGGCGGAGCACTGCACACCGGATCGTAATTTACGAGTCAGGCCCCCGTTCATTCAGTATTGGTTCAAAAAACGGTTACCACCAACACCAACCCCGTAGGTCGGCTTTCATGTTGGATGCTAGGCATTTCCCGCAGACTTGGCAAGAGGCTGAATGTAAAAAGTTGGCAATCGGCTTGCCAGCAACTTTCCAGAAGGGGAATTGTAAAAGGGAACGAACTACCCGACGTGCCGTTGATCCGCAAGCACTTCATCAAGTGCATTCGATAGATGCTTGGTCCGCTGGCGGTAGTCCGATGATCCGCCCTCGACCTTACGCTTAATCAAATGGAATTCGTCGGCAATATTCAGAGCGGCTAAAACGGCTAGCCGCGCGGTGTCGACAGTCTGTGTTTGCTCTGCCACGGCTCGCATCTTTGAGTCGACGTACTCCGCAAGCTTGAGGATGTACTCTGGATCGGAGCCGCGCAGATTGTAGCCCTGGTCGAAGATCTCGACACGAACACTGCCATTACTAGCATCTTTCACGGGGGGATGTTTCGCGGCCGTCGCCATGTTTATTGCTCCTCTCCCATTGAAATAATCGCCAGCGCTTTCACTAACTGGCGGCTTGCTCTTCGGACAAAGAATCGATTTGATGCAGCATCTTCTCTACGCGTCCACGAATCTCTTCGCGCTCCCGCCGCAGTTGCACCATTTCACGGCGAAGCGTTTCGACCTCTTCCTCGCGCTCTTCGAGTTGCGTGCGAACCCGCTGTAAGTCACGTTCCGCGACCACCCGCGCCTCGCGGGCCGTTTTGTACATATCAATAGTGCGATAAACCTTGTCTTCTAGCGCCTGAAAATCGTCGACAGGAACCTGCGTGGATACCTCTTCAGCCAATTTCAAAGCCATGAATGTACTCTCGTTG
Organism: Acidobacteriaceae bacterium; assembly: GCA_025462785.1. Lineage (GTDB taxonomy): Bacteria > Acidobacteriota > Terriglobia > Terriglobales > Acidobacteriaceae > JAOAPG01. The sequence continues at coordinate 8,639 of JAOAPG010000185.1, read as the reverse complement.
GGAGAATTGGAAACTTGAGCCGCAGTATACCGCAGAAAGCTGTGGATGAAAGACGCGTTTGTTCGCCTCTATGAATCATTCGTCCGCCGTTGTTATAATTAAATAATTACGCGGACCTTAACATTCTCCCTCGTCCTGTCACTCGTTCTTATTAATTTCTCCCTTACGAGAGCTGCGAAGACCGTCGTCGAAATGAAGTATTCTCAAGGGAACAGCGTAGGCACGGCTGTCTTGTCGTCGCAAGGCGACCAGTTGGTTGCAGTCGAACTCAACCTTCACGGCCTACCGCCGGGAGTTCACGCGATTCATATTCACGAAACCGCGAAGTGTGAAGCACCCGATTTCAAATCGGCCGGCCCGCATTTCAATCCGGATCACAAGAAACACGGACTGGAAAATCCCGAAGGCCATCACGCTGGCGACTTGAACAACATTACGGTGAATGCGAAAGGCAACGTAAAAGTGAAATTCACGATTCCGAATGTCACGCTGGATGGCGACGACCCGCACTCCCTGTTCAGAAATGGCGGCACTTCACTGGTCATCCACGCCAAAGCAGATGACATGAAAACAGATCCCGCGGGGAACTCCGGAGACCGCATTGCCTGCGGAGTTATCACCAAGTAGCTGAAGTGGCCTGAATCTCCCTCATATAGCGCTTCGTAATTTCGCCAGTCTTTTCGCCGCGTCATCCAGCGTTGCATCTTTCTTGCAGAACGCGAACCTTACCTGCTGCGCTCCATCCTTCGGATCGCGATAGAAACTCGATCCCGGTACTGCCGCGACTCCAATCTCTTTCACCAAATATTTTGCAAATTCCAAATCGTTCCCGAAACCAAATGCGCTGATATCGGTCATCACGTAGTACGCGCCCCGCGGCCGAAAGCACTTGAACCCAGCGCCCTCCAGCGCCGGAATCAAGCGGTCTCGCCGTGCTCGGTATCCGTTCGCCAAGTTTTCGTAATAGCTCGCTGGCAGGCTCAGAGCTGCGGTTCCAGCCTCCTGCAAAGGAGCCGGAGCTCCTACAGTGAGAAAATCATGCACTTTGCGGATTGCGTTTGTTATCGGCGGAGGAGCGACCGTCCATCCCACGCGCCATCCGGTCACGCTGTAGGTCTTCGACATGCCATTGATCGTGACCGTTCGGTTAGCCATGCCGTCGAGACTCGCCATCGAGATGTGTTTGGTCCCGTCGTAAAGGATGTGTTCATAGATTTCATCGGTGATCGTGAGCACATTGAACTCGACACAAAGATCGCGAATCAATTCGAGTTCAGTCCGAGTAAAGACCTTACCGGTAGGATTGTTCGGGGTATTTACGATGATCGCTTTAGTCTGCGAATCAAAAGCAGCTCGCAGCTCGCCTTCATCAAAAGTCCACTCACCATCAGAAGTGGTTGGCGGACGCAGTTTCACGAAGCGCGGCTTGGCTCCGGAAAGCACTGAATCGGGACCGTAGTTCTCGTAAAAAGGCTCGAAGATCACGACCTCGTCACCCTTGTCGCAAACCGCCAGCAGCGTCGCAATCATCGCTTCGGTCGAACCGCAGCAAACCGTAACCTGCGTCTGCGGATCGACCGTGATCCCTTGCCAGATTTGCATCTGCCTGGCAATTGCCTCACGGAGATTCTTCGCGCCCCATGTGATCGCGTACTGATTCACGTCAGAAGCAATCGCTTCCTGCGCTGCCCGTTTGATTTCAGCCGGAGCAGGGAAGTCAGGGAAGCCCTGCGCGAGATTCACTGCGCCATAAAGGTTCGCCTGGCGCGTCATGTCGCGGATGACCGACTCAGTAAAAAATCCAACTTTGTCGCTGAGAAACTGCTTGGGTACTGCAGCGATATCGCCCATGGTGGGCTCAGGTTAGCACAGGAAAGTACAGCAATTCACCGCGAACACCGCCCAACATAAGCAGGTGCTTCTGGCCAACTCATTGCGGCTGAAAGCGCCCTACTTCGTAGGGGAGAATTTGTGCCGCCGAAATTCGCTTCTTCAATTCGAATCTGCGGAGCTTGACCATTAACAAGACCAAGACTCTGCAGCGGAACCTTCAGATCAATAAAGCGATCTTGTGCGTTAATGAGCTGAGTGAAGGTGTCACTCGAGTTGTTTTCAAAGACGACATGGTTGGCTTGGTCCCATAGGATCAGGTGGTAAAGCACGAAAAATCGGTTGCTGTTGGCTTTGCCGTTCTTGTCGAAGGTGGATTTTGTTTGAATCACATCGCCCGCTTGAAGTTCGTACACTGCTTGGCTGCGGTCCCCTGTGGAAATTTTGATTTTCATCATCGGCCAGGCCGAGGGAACGCCTGAATTCACTGGAGCCCCCGGTCGAGACTTGTCTTCATAAACTTCTAAGCCCGTGTTAGTCAGCGGAGCTTTGGCTTCGAACCGGACATACAGAAACGACTCGTCTCTTGTGGCTTGCATCTTCCAGCAATATCGTCTTCTTTGAAAAACTTCAAGTCGGACTCGGCGTAAGGGATGCGCGGCCAAGGCGAACTCGATTGTGTGAACGTCCCCATTACTAGGGGGGACGAGAGCGTACAAAGCGCGGGGATCAACCGGATTTTCGCTGAAATTCTCTTCTTCAACTTTCCACGCGTCATCCTCAAGCACGTAGTCTGCCGCCTCATAGCTCTTTGTTTCAGTCCCATCTAGTCTGCCCGATACCGCAGCGTGGGGACCGACGGCTCTGGCCGCAAGCGGCACGTATTGAATTCCTGGACGAGCAACGAATTGCTTCCGCATCTCCGCTTTTTGGTCGTCAGTCGCCTGCGCCAGTCTGTTTTTCGACTGAAGACTGAACCAAAGCCCTGCGTCTCCTTCGCGGATTGATTTCCCGAGGAGCCTGTAGGCACTCATCCCGGAGTCTTCGGCGGAAGGTGTACTCTCAGTTTGCGCGGCCGTGGCATGGAAGATTTCTTGCGCACGATTCTTGCGCACGCATGCGCCCGTACCCAGGACGAGTAGGCCGGCTACCAGCATGAAAAATCGATTATTCATGGCGGCTCGCCTCCGTAGATGCACTATGCCCCGGTGGGTTACCCGACGTCGTATTACCTAGGTAAGTACAGGGACGAGGGCATGGCGGAAAGAGACAGCAGATTCCTCGGCGGACGTGCGCCGCCCCGGAATGACAAAGTTTATGAGTGTTGGTGGGAATAAGCAGTGCTGGGCGTCATAATGCAGCCTGAGCAACTCTTACGCCTGCCCTTACTCCAACCCTTTGTCATTCCGAACCTGCTTTAGCAGGTGAGGAATCTGCTGGGCTCCCGCCATTGGCGTGCCCCAATCCTTCGCCAGATCCTCCCACGTCGGATTCTCCTTCACAATCAATGCGATCTTCTTTTCCCTCCGCCACTTCTTCATTTCGGTCTCTCGCGTTATGGCATTGTTCACGTACTTAAACGTCTCGAAATAAACCAGTCGAGTCGCTCTGTGCTTCTGCGTAAAGCCCCCAGTCTCACCCAACTTATGCTGAAGGACACGTGCCATAAGGAAACCAGTCATCCCGATGTAGAGGACACGGCTCTTGCTGGCCATGATGTAGACGTAGTAGCGTTTCTCGCGCAAGAAAGGGAACAGCAGATTCCTCAGCGGGCGTGCGCCGCCTCGGAATGACAAAGTTTAAGAGTGTTGGTAGGAATAAGCAGTGCTGGGCGTCACAATGCGGCCTGAGGAAAATTCAGTGCTGAAGTAAGCCTCTGTCGACGAAACCTTTAGAGCTCTTTTTTACTCTCATCCTTTGTCATTCCGAACCTGCGTCAGCAGGAGAGGAATCTGTTGTGCACTTCTGTGGGCAACAAAGCCGCCTAAGCCCGTTGCGTCCCACCCAGGCCTTCCAGTGCTTTGGTGATCTTCGCTGCCCACTCTGCCACTTCATCTTCACGCAGCGTCCGCTCGTTTGATTGGAACTTTGCGCGCAACAACAACGAATACTTTCCAGTCGGGACTGATCCACCGCGGAATATCTCCACCGGGACGAAGCTGCGCAGGTCGTTCAATTGCAAACTCGTAATTGCCTTCTGAATCTGCTCAAAGATCACCGTGTCCGCAAACACAAACGAGAAATCGCGCTCCACTGCGGGATACTTCGGCAGCGGCTCATAGCGAACCTCCCGCAAGCCGTGCTTATAGAGCTGATCTAAATAGATTTCGCCGACAAACACATCCTGCCGCAGCTTGCGTGCTGAAGCGATATCAGGATGAAGTTGTCCAAACTGCGCTACTGTGGCTCCATCCATCACCGCTCGCGCCGAGCGCCCAGGATGGAAATAATCCGCAGTCTGCGTATCGTAGGCGATCGAGTTATACTGAAATGACTTCAGCAGGTTCTCTACATCGCCCTTCACATCGAAAAAAGAAAGCGGATGTGTCGGCTGATGAACTCCAGCGGCAACAGCGCTGCCGGTCGCTCCGATGCAGATGCGCTTTGTCTGGAGCGCCTGATCCCCAGATCCGTGAAAAACGTTTCCCGCTTCGAATAAGCGAACGTTGTCGGTGCCGCGGTTCAGGTTGTAAGCCACCATGTTCAACATGCCGGGCAGCATCGAGGTTCGCATTACGGATGCTTCTTCGCTCAGCGGATTTGCGAGCTCAAGCACGGGGACATCCGAAAATTGCTCAGCATCTTCATGGGAGATAAATGTCAACGAGACTGTCTCGTTATAACCCAGCGCTAACAACGAACTGCGCAGTTCCTCGTCCTTGGCAGCATTCGGGGATTCGACCACCGCGCCAGCATATGCAGGCAGAGTGTTGGGGAACTTGTCGTATCCATGCAGCCGGGCTATCTCTTCGATCAAATCGATTTCGCGTTCCACATCCAAACGCCAGCTGGGGATTTGCGCGGTGAATTCAGGATCTTCACCCGGTTCCGGGACAAGGTCAAACCCAAGCCGCTTGAGAATGCGGACAATCTCATTCGTGTCGAGTTGTTTGCCGAGAACGCGATGAACCTCTGAAATCCGTAGCGCCACGGGAGCCTGGTCGAGAGTTCGTGCAACTGTATCGATGAGGCCGCCAACCAACTGTCCGCCGCCGGATTCCAGGATCAACTCCGCCACGCGGTCACCCGCGAGAGTCGTGGCCTCATAATCCGCCCCGCGCTCGAAGCGATGCGACGCGTCGGTGTGCAATCCGTGACGCTTCGACATTTTACGGACCGTGACCGGATCAAACCATGCGCTTTCGATCAGAACGTTTTTCGTCTTCTCGGTGATCATGGTGTCCAAACCGCCCATGACACCGGCTAGGGCCACGGGCTTCACCGCGTCCGCGATTACAAGGTCATCGGAAGTCAGTTTGCGGTCCACACCATCAAGAGTTTTGAGCGTCTCGCCATCGCGCGCGCGACGAACAATAATGTTGCCACCCTCAAGCAGATCGAGATCGAACGCGTGCGTCGGATGTCCCATTTCCCAAAGGGTGTAGTTGGAAGCATCGGCAGCGTTATTAATTGAACGCTGGTCAACGCTGGCTAAGCGCTGGGCGACATGATCGGGAGAAGCTTTGATAGTGACGCCACGAATAATTCGCGCGGTATATCGCGCACAACCCTCGGCGTCTTCAATCTGAATTGCAAAATCGGACGCACCAGAAGATGCGGGCAGCTTCGGCGTGATCGGCTTCAGCGGCAGATCGTAAAGCGCTGAACACTCACGAGCGACGCCGTAATGATTCATAGCGTCGGGTCGATTAGTGGTGATCTCCATCTCGAAAACGGTCGCGTCGTTATCGCCGCTCACCGATTCAACGGCAATACCGGCGAGCGTGAGGTCGTCCGCAAGCTGGTGATAGTTCACCTGCAGATCAACGAAATCGCGCAGCCACTGTGGAGAGAGTTTCATGTTGAGCTATCAGCCCTCAGCTGTCAGCTGTCAGCTGTCAGCGAGTTTCGCTGAATGCTGATTGCTGATTGCTGACGGCCCTTATCTAAACTGCTCCAAAAACCTGACATCGCCGTGATAGAACATCTGGATATCATCGACTCCGTACTTCAGAATCGCTATGCGCTCGACGCCCATTCCGAAGGCAAAGCCGCTCACCTTCTTTGCGTCGTAGTCGGCGAACCCGTACACGTTCGGATCGACCATGCCGCATCCCAGCAACTCGATCCAGCCGCTAGCTTTGCAATTCGGACAGCGCCCTCCGTCGCGGTATCCCTTACCTCCGCAGAACAGGCAACTGATCTGTACGTCCGCGCTGGGCTCGGTGAAAGGGAAGAACGAGGGATAAAAGCGTGTCTTTACGCTTGATCCAAATAGCGCCTTCATAGCGTGATCGAGGGTGCCCTTCAGGTCGGAAAACGTAATGTTGGTATCGACCGCAAGCCCTTCGACCTGGTGAAAGACAGGAGAGTGCGTCGCATCGGCCGCATCATTGCGGTGAACTTTTCCCGGAACCACAATCCGGATCGGGGGCTTCGTTCGTTCCATGGCGCGAATCTGCACCGGAGAGGTATGGGTGCGCAGGAGCAGTCGATCGCGCGTGGCCTTCGATTCCTGGTTAGCGATGAAGATCGTGTCCTGGGTGTCACGCGCGGGATGGTTCGGCGGAAAATTCAGCGCTTCGAAGTTGTAGTAGTCGGTCTCAATCTCTGGCCCCTCTTCAACCGAGTAACCAAGATTACGGAATACGGAGACGATCTCATTCATTGTCTTGATGATGGGATGTTCCGCGCCAAGTGGCCGAACGTTACCGGGAAGAGTGATGTCGACGCGTTCGGCAGCAAGCTTCGCTTCCGATGCGCCGCCCTGCGCGCGTTGCAGGGCAGTGTCGACCTTCGCCTCAACCTGTTTATTCAGTTCGTTGACCCGTTGGCCGACTTGCTTCTTCTCGTCTTTCGGCGCGGCTTTTAGCCACAGAACATTGATTTGGGTGAGTACGCCATTTTTGCGTCCCATCCAGCGGTCGCGGAACTCTTTCCAATCGCCTTCGGAAGCAACAGCTTTTGTTTCATCCTCGAGAGCAGACAAGAGTTTCGCGGCGGCCTTATCGAGCGCTTTGGCCGAGAAGTCCTTTAACTTGGGAACGGTGTATGCCATTCGTTTGTTCACTTCACCCGACAGTCGTCCACCGGAGGCGCCGCGAGCGGCGCCTTGTCGATGGGAGTAATCGAGGGACTGCTTTGTTGCCGCATCCAGCGAACAGCAGATTCCTCGGCTGCTGCGCAGGTTCGGAATGACAATTAAAGGAAAAGACTCAAATGCCTAATTGCAGCGAAGCGCCTAAGGCCTGAAGCCCAAAGCCCTAAGCCCAGCGCCTGCCTCTACGCTGCTCCAGCAATTGCGCTCTTCGCCTGTTCCGCCAGACTCTTAAATGCCGCGGCATCGTTCACAGCGAGGTCGGCGAGGATCTTGCGATCTAATTCTACATTGGCCAATTTCAATCCATGGACGAACTGGCTGTAGCTGAGTCCGCTGAGTTTCGCAGCGGCACCGATGCGCACGATCCACAGCGATCGATATTGACGCTTCTTTTGCTTGCGTCCGGAGTAGGCGAACTTTAGCGCGCGGTCAACGGCTTCTTTCGCCGCCCGGTGGAGTTTTGATTTTGTTAGGAAATAACCGCTGGCGCGGTCAAGTATCTTTTTGCGTTTTGCGCGGCGTTTAGTTCCGCGTTTTACACGGGGCATTGTGTTCTCCTTTTTGCTTTCTATTTAAATGGCGGCTGGAGGTAAGGAATTTTCACCGTGAGGTGATGTTCTGACCTCTTCACTCGCCTTGTTTGTGTGGCGCAGACGCCCTCGCCTGCGATTTGTGATTCATCCCCCCGCAGCTTTCGTAACGGGAGGCTGCGGCCCGAAGGCGGCCGCACCACACGAATTACTAATACGGAATCATTCGTCGGATCTTCGGCGCGTCCGCTTCACTTACCAATGTTGCGCTGCCTAACTTCTTTTTGCGCTTGTGGGATTTTGATGTCAGCATGTGTCGCAATCCCGAGTGTCCGCGCTTCACTTTTCCGCTTGCGGTTTTTTTGAAGCGCTTGGCTGCGCCCTTGTGTGTCTTCAGTTTCGGCATAAATCCTCGATGAAATACTAAATTCAGTGTCTCTGCTTTAAAGCACAAAAACTGCCTCGCGGCGATGATTCCGCTCAGAACAGCATTCGCTCCAATTGAAGGAAGAATTAAGCCGGATTTGCGCGCTGCACTTCCGGAGCCGGGACTGCGGCCGCCTGCTGCTTGGCTTTCTTCTCGCGAGCCTTCTCTTCTTTGATCTTCTCTTTTTCACGCTCTTGCGCCGACTTCTTGGGAGCAAGAATAGCGTGAAGTGTATTTCCCTCTTGGCGAGGACGGAACTCTACAATGGCATTGCCCTCGACGTCTTTAATCAGACGTTCGAGAATTTGCCGTCACAGCATGGTGCGCGTCATTTCGCGACCGCGGAAGAAGATGGTCGCCTTGACCTTGTCTCCCTCGTCGAGAAAACGCAACACATGATTCTTTTTGGTGTCGTAATCGTGGTCGTCCACATTAATGCGGAACTTTACTTCCTTGACCACAATCTTCGTCTGATGCTTTTTGGCTTCGCGTTCTTTCTTTTCCTGCTGGTACAGGAATTTCCCATAATCCATGATTCGGCATACGGGTGGTTGTGCTGTTGGGGAAATCTCAACCAGATCAAGATTCTTTT
>JAOAPG010000098.1 GCA_025462785.1 Acidobacteriaceae bacterium | reverse complement strand
TTCCGGATTCCTGTAAGGCTAGAGGGCTCGGTTTCATTTGATGGGATCGCGCTGGGTAAGATTTCCGATATTATGCTGGCGGGCAATCTTCAGGCACAGAATTTCGATTCACTCCTCTCCATTTCTTCCAACACGCCTATCACTCCACTTCACTGGGATTCCCTTGTCGCGCAGGTTCGCCTTTCTCAGCACGGTTTGATCGTCCGTAATGCCACATTGCGCCATGGGAAAGAGGCTGTCAACTTCGATCTAAATGCTTCATTGAGCAACGGAACGTTCGAGTCAGATAACCCATTCAGCGCTAATGTAGCCGTACAAGGCGGCGAGATGAGCGAATTTCTTGGTCTTCTCGGCTACAACTATCCTATTAAGGGCAGCCTGGGTCTGTCGTTACATGCTCGAGGCACTAGGTCAGATCCTCATGCAGAAGGGAAGGTTCAGCTTACTAAAGCGGTTGTCGCCGGCAATGATGTCGATCGGTTGGACGCAAACATTGCACTAGGTGGTGGCCAAGTCTCACTGACAGACGCGACACTCGCAAGCGGTGACGTACGCATAGCTGGTGCTGCAACATACGTTCCCGCTACTCAGGCCTTTCGTGTCGACCTGACGGGTACCAACTTTGATCTCGCGCATGTGCCCCAATTGCAGTCTACCCGTTTGCAGGTCGACGGACGCATGGACGCCACCCTGCATAGCTCAGGGACTCTCGAGGAGCCCATTATCAACGCGGAATTCAGATTACGAAATCTTTCTCTCGACCACGACAACGTCGGAGATTTCACAATCAACGGTGTCACGGAAGGGGCGAAACTTCATCTGACCGGCCGTTCACAATTTAAGGACTCGGAGCTCCTTGTGGACGGCGATGTGCTTCTGCGAGGAGATTGGCCGTCAACCCTCGACATGCACTTCAATCACTTGAATGTAGATCCTTTGCTGAGGACTTATCTCAAGAGAAAAGTAACCGGTCATTCAGCGGTGGCCGGAGATGTGCAGCTGCAGGGGCCGCTTCGTCGGCCTCATGAACTCAGTTTGAATGGAAATTTGAGCGATCTTTTCGCAGACCTGGAAAATATAAAAGTCCGGAATGACGGACCAGTGCAGTTCTCCATGTCGGAACAATATTTCCGTCTTAATCAGTTCCACCTCGTCGGAGAAAACACGGATCTGTCGGCCAAAGGTTCCGTGCAGCTAACTGGCGAACAGAGGCTCGACTTTCATGTGAACGGCCATGTAAATCTGCAAGTCATTCAAGGATTCAATCCCGACTTCACTTCCGCTGGAATGGTGACAGTCGATGCAGCGCTAGCCGGAAGCATATCCCAACCTACCACGCAAGGGAAGTTGCAGATCGCGAATGGGTCAATCGCGCACATAGACCTGCCAAGTGCCTTGAGCGATATCAACGGCACACTCATCTTCAATCAGAACAGGGTGCAGATCGAAACTCTGACAGCGCACACTGGTGGAGGAGTAGTAACTTTTGATGGAAACGCTACAGCGTTTAATCGCCAGCTCAGCTTTGATCTCTCGGTACAGGGCCGGGGTGTGCGGCTCCGCTATCCACCGGGGGTGAGTTCAACGGCCGACGCCGATCTGCATTGGCTCGGCACTTCCAGCGCTTCTACGCTTTCCGGGGACATCACGGTTAACAAGCTGGCTATCACTCCTGGTTTTGATTTCGGAGCGTACCTGGAGCGCACCGCGCAGACTACCAGTTTGCCTCAGACGAATCCCTTGCTGAATCGAATTCGGCTCAATGTGCACGTCGTAACTACCCCAGAGTTACAGATGCAGACAGCCGTGGTCCGGCTCTCTGGAGATGCTGATTTACAGGTGCGAGGCACCGCGGCCAAAGCAGTTTTACTGGGCCGAGCAGACGTGATCGAAGGCGAAGTATATTTTAACGGCACCAAATATCAATTGGAGCGGGGGGATGTGACATTTACAAATCCCGTGGCAACCGCTCCGGTCCTTGATCTGCAGGCGTCCACTCACGTTCGCGATTATGACATCATGCTAAATCTGAATGGCAGAGTTGACACTCTCAGTCTGACGTATCGTTCGGAACCGCCTCTGCCCACTGCAGATATAGTTGCGCTTCTTGCTTTTGGACAAACTAACCAGACGTCCCAGACAACTGCTCAACAGCAGAGTAGTCAATCTAGTTTTAGCCAAGACACCTCGAACGCTATTCTCTCCGCTGCCCTGAATGCGACGGTCAGCAACCGCGCAGAAAGGCTCTTCGGAGTAAGTCATATAAGGTTTGATCCGCACGGGCTTCAGACCGCAACCTCGCCCATCACCAATTCCCCAGCTGTGACGATCGAAGAGCAGGTGAAGGACAACCTGACCCTCACCTACAGCACTGACATATCTCAGACCTCACAGCAGATCATTCAGGGTGTATATAACATTTCCAGCAATGTATCTGTTGTTGGACTGCGCGACCAGAACGGCATTGTGAGCTTTTACGTGAGAATCCGGCGGCGGAAAAAATAGATAAAATAATCTGATTGGATTTCCCTCAAGTGCGTTCTTTGCGAATGACAATGACTTCTAGCATTGGCGAATCGTTCGAGGCGGAGCGGCACTCCATGGTGGAAAGGCAGCTTCGCGATCGCGATATTCTTGATGAGCGCGTACTCGCAGCCATGGCCCGTGTTCCGCGCCATGAGTTTGTGCCTCAGGAGTTTTGGGCTCAGGCCTATGAAGATCATCCGATTCCGATCGAGGAAAACCAGACGATATCCCAGCCTTACATAGTGGCTTTCATGCTTCAGGCATTAAGCATCACGCCTAGTGATGTTGTACTCGAGATTGGTACCGGGTCTGGATACTCGACCGCGATATTGGCGGAACTCTGTAATAAGGTTTATTCCATCGAACGTCATTCTGTTCTGGCCAAAGCTGCCGAGGCTAAACTGACGAGCTTAGCCTATAAAAATGTTGAGATAACCCTTGGAGATGGGACTGAAGGCATGCGTGAGTGCGCGCCTTTTGACTGCATTCTCGTTTCTGCCGCGGCGCCGCGAATTCCCACAATACTGGTTGATCAGCTGAGCGAAGGCGGTCGTATGGTAATTCCGGTTGGCCCTGCAACTGTTCAAGAGCTACAGTTCGTTCGAAAGCAGAATGGGCAATCAACGGCTGTGAGACTCGAGAATTGCCGCTTTGTTCCCCTGATTGGTGCCGGGGGATATTCTTCAGGTTGGTAAGCTGCTGGGCTGCCACACGGATAGTTGCTTTACAATCATTTTGTGACTCTGCTTCATAATCTGCGTGTGACTCTGGAGATGATTAAGTGGGAGCACTCCATCTTCGCGCTCCCATTCGCTCTTTGCGGCGCTATGCTCGCTGCGCGCGGTCTTCCCCCAGCTCATCAACTCGTCTGGATTATTGTTGCAATGGTGGCTGCCCGCTCTGCCGCAATGGCGTTTAATCGCCTGGTGGATGCTTCCATTGACGCCGCGAACCCGCGAACGCGCAGTCGTGCGCTTGCTGCCGGTACTTTAACGACGAGCTTCGTAGCGACTTTTGTGATTATTTCGAGTGGTGTCCTGGTCTTGGCGGCGTGGCAGCTGAATCGTTTAGCATTTCTGCTTTCGCCTGTCGCGCTGGCTGTGTTGCTGCTTTATTCATACACCAAGCGTTTCACCCGCTGGTCACATCTTGTGCTTGGATTTGCGCTCGGAATCGCTCCCGCTGCGGCTTGGATCGCGGTTCGCGGAACTTTTGATCCGCGCATTCTGCTGCTAACTGCAGCGGTCACGTTTTGGGTGGGCGGTTTCGATGTTCTTTATGCTTGCCAAGATTACGATTTTGATCTGAAGTCCGGGTTGCATTCCATTCCTCGGTATTTCGGAATCAGGAACTCTCTTTGGATTTCCCGAATTTTCCACCTCATTATGTTGTTTTTGTTGTTGAGTCTAGTTTCTGTTTTCGGACTGGGAAAGCTCGCGATCATTGGTGTGCTCGCGGTTGCTGCTTTATTGGCCTATGAACACTCCCTTGTCAGGGCCGATGATCTCAGCAAATTGAACGCCGCGTTCTTTACGATGAATGGCGTAATCTCAGTCGTGTTCTTCGGATTCGTAGCCGGAGATTTGCTGCTGCGGCGATAACGTTGTGACTTCTGCCGCACCCCTGCGGTATCATCAAAGCTGATGCCACATTCATTTCAAACTGATGATGCGCGCCTCCGTCCAATTCACGACAAGGTTGCTTTAGGCGAGCGACTAAACCCTGATGATGCTCTCGCTTTATTCCGCAGTGGGGACATTTTAGCGGTGGGCTGGCTAGCGAATTTCGTACGGGAAAGCCTCCATGGCGACAAGACTTACTTCAATGTCAACCGCCACATCAATCCTACGAATGTTTGTGTCGCTGCCTGCCGTCTCTGTGCGTTCGGCCGCAGAAAAGACGCGGCCGGCTCTTACACCATGGCTCTAGAGGAAGCTTTCGAAACGGCGGCCTCTGGTTACACGGAGGCCGTGACGGAATTTCACATTGTGGGCGGTCTCCATCCTGATCTGCCGTTTCAATATTTTCTCGACTTGGTGTCGGGACTGAAGCAGCGTTTCCCGCAGGTTCACCTGAAAGCCTTCACCATGGTTGAAGTTGCGTATCTGGCGAAGCGCGCCAAGCTTTCGATCCGGGAGACTTTGGAAGCATTGAAAGCTGCGGGCGTGGATTCATTACCTGGTGGAGGAGCCGAAATCTTTGCGGATCGAGTGCGTCACATTATCTGCGACCATAAGATTGATGGCAACGAATGGCTGGACACAGCAAAACTCGCACATCAGATTGGCCTTCGATCCAACGCAACCATGCTCTACGGGCATGTTGAGAACGACGAAGATCGCGTGGATCACCTTCTTAAACTTCGTGCCGTGCAGGATGAAACCGGCGGCTTTCAGACTTTCATCCCACTTGCCTTTCATCCAGAGAATACCGCGCTACAACACCTGCCGAAAACCACTGGGATGCTTGACATTAAGCAGATCGCAGTCAGCCGCCTTGTACTCGACAATTTCCCACACATAAAAGCTTACTGGCAGATGATGACATCCAAGATTGCGCAGATCGCCTTGCGATTCGGAGCAGATGATATTGACGGTACTGTGATTGAAGAAAAAATCTACCACGACGCAGGGGCAACGACACCGCAAGGAATGCAGCGTCAGGATTTAATCCGCCTAATCCGCGAGGCTGGACGCGAACCGATTGAGCGGGACACCCTCTATCGTCCTGTGACCCGCACCGAAACTTCGGTCACGGTCGCAGTTTAAATTCTTGTATCACACTGTGTAAAAGGTGAGCTCGATTCGCGAGCTCGGTGTAGAATTATTTTGTAAGAACCGGATATCTGACGGAATCTGCTCCCGTCCTCCGAGGCTCTTAATGAATGTCCATATTACTTATAAGTTCCACAAAACTGCCTCTCTCGAAAAAGAAATCAATCACTCAATCGAAAAGCTCCAAAAGAGGCTTCAGGTATTCCGTCCTGAGCTCATTCACTTGAAGGGATGTATCGAGGAGAACTCTGCCCGAAAGGGATTTGCAGTGTCGCTCAATTTGCGCCTGCCTTCCGGTCAGATGGCTGCGCACGAGACGGCTGCAACGCCGCTTCCCGCAACGAGAGCTGCTTTCGAAGATCTCCTCCAGCAGATCAGCAAGCACAAAGACTTGTTGCGTAGTGCACATAAATGGCGCGGCCGGCGGGCTTCTTCAACTCGGCAGAAGCAAGTTCCATTCGAACAGACTATTGCATCGCTACCGCCGCTTACCGTCTGTTCCGACGATGTTCGTTCCTATATCAATGCAAATCTTGCGCGCTTGGAACGCTTCGTCAATCGTGAGTTGTCTTTTCGGCAAGCTTCCGGTGACATTCGGCCGAACTCAGTGGCAAAGGAAGAGATCATTGATGAAGTCGTTGCGCGCGCACTCGGTGACGGAATAGATAAGCCAGATCGGCTGGCGTTAGAGCCTTGGCTTTATCGATTGTCCATTCTCGCGATTGATGATTTAGCAGAGGACGGAAAAGCGACGTCGGATATACGTTTAGAGGAACCTGCCCGAAGCTCTCATATCCAAGGCGACGACGAGCCCCAATTACAGTTTCATCAGCCCGACGAAAATTTAACGGAAGAAAACGTAATTGCCGATCAGGGAACAAATACCCCAGAAGACATCGCTTATAATGACGAAATGGTGGCGCTCGTTGAGCTGGCACTTGGTGCCGCCAAGCGGCGAGACCGCGAGATTTTTATCCTCCATGCCATAGAAGGATTTTCGGTGGAGGAGATTGCGACGATCAGCGATCGAAAGCCGGAGGAAGTTCGGCACTCCATAGAAGCGGCTCGTGCCAAGCTTCGAAAATCTCCGCCCATTGCCAACCGTTTCAAAGACGAGTTGCTCCGCACTGGTACCGCATAGCGACTTGATTCGCGTTCCTTAGCAGCAACTCACTAACTGATCTCAAAGCGCACAGTGCGTGTTATTCTGTTCCGCGCTCCCATCGTGAGCTCGGAGGAGAAATGGTTGTTTCACGCCGTGGTTTTATCGCTACTGCCATAGCCGGTTCACTGTCGTTAGGCTTGCAAGCTCAGCAAGACCCCGAACAAAATAATCACGAACAATCCAATCGAAAATCTGGGTCGGGAGTGGGGACTGGCAAAAGACCAATCCTCATTTGTGCAGGCAATGGTTTCCCTTACATTGACGATGCCTACAACTTTCTCAAGAACGGTGGCGATACCCTGGATGCGGCGCTACGAGTTGTAAAAGGTCCGGAAGACGATCCGAACGACACTAGTGTGGGACTCGGAGGCTTGCCTAACGAGGAAGGTATAGTTGAACTCGATGCCTGTTGCATGCATGGGCCAACACGGCGCGCTGGTTCGGTCGGCGGGGTTCGCAACATCAAGAACGTCTCTCAGGTGGCTAAAGCTGTGATGGAGCACACAGGTCACGTGATGCTGGTTGGCGAAGGGGCCGAAAGATTCGCGGTAGATGAAGGCTTCCCGCGCGAGAATCTGCTCACCGACAACACCCGCAAGATTTGGTTACTCTGGAAAGAAACGCACTCAGACTGGTGGGGATCAGGATTAGCTGATCCGCAATGGAAGAAGCGCCTGTCACGAAGTCTCGCACAAAAAACCGCAAACACTTCGCAACCAAAGGACGAGTGGCAACTCCGAATCGATCGCATGGAAATGGTCGCTGCTGATCTCGGGATCGCTCCCGAAGAGCGCATGGCGGCAATTCGCAAAGTGCTGTTTCCACCTACGGGTACGATCCATTGCTCCACCCTGAACAATAAAGGAGAAATGTCGGGCTGCACAACGACTAGCGGCCTGGCATGGAAGCTTCCAGGGCGTTGCGGTGATTCTCCGATCATCGGAGCGGGTTGTTACACCGATCAAGATGTGGGTTCGGCCGGTGCGACGGGCAGCGGGGAAGAAAACATTAAAGTCGCGGGTGCGCATGCGATCATTGAAAACATGCGTCATGGAATGTCCCCGCTGGATGCCGGGAGGGATGCCCTGAAGCGCATTGTTCGGAATTACAACGGAGACATGGAACGCCTAAAGTTCATAGACATGACCTACTACATCTTGCGGAAAGATGGCGCCTATGCGGGCGTGTCCTTATGGGAAGGATATGAAACAGGAAAACCGCACAGAATTTCAGTGCATGATGGAACTAGACGCAATGAAAAAACGGTAAACCTATTTCCCGGTGTATCTCAAGAGTGGCCACCCACTCCGAGTACCTAGTCTCAATGCGTTAAATGGAGCGAAGCTCCTGAGCAATCCCAGAGAGCTTCGCCCCTCATCTACTACAAGGTCTGCAAAAACGCAGTCAGGTCCTTCTTTTCTTGGTCGGTTAACTTCGTTCCCAGGATAAGGTTGAAGAATTCGACCGTATCGTCAAGCGTCATCAATCTTCCATCGTGCATGTACGGGGGCGAGTCTTTGATCCCCCGCAATGGGAAAGTCTTGATTGGACCATCCGCTGTCGCCAACATTCCATTGATCATCTGAGGCTTGTAGAACCGTTCCGCCTGCAGATTGTGCATGAAATTGTCCGTATAGTACGGAGGTTGATGGCAGCTTGAGCACTGTCCCTTCCCGTAAAAAATTTCCTGCCCATGCAATTCAGCCTGAGTGGCCTTCGCCGGATCAAGTTTGCCAAACACATTCAGCTTGGGTGCGGGAGGAAAATCTAGCAACTCTTCGAATTCTGCCATTGCATGGACCTGGCTACCTCTGTCCAAAATGTTG
>JAOAPG010000072.1 GCA_025462785.1 Acidobacteriaceae bacterium | reverse complement strand
TTTGAGCGCAACGTCTTCTATGCAAACAATCGGGACGGAACATTTTCTGATGTTTCCGGCGCAATTGGCTTGGACTTTCTTGAAGATGGCAGGGCATTCGCACTCGCTGATTTCAATCATGATGGCCGGTTGGAAGTGTTTCTAAAAAACCGTAATGGTCCGCAGTTGCGGATTTTGCAAAATGTGATTGAGGATCTTCCGCCGTCGATTGCGTTCCGTCTTCGTGGAACTAAAAGTAATCGGGACGCTATTGGCGCGGCCGTAACCGTGGAATGTGGATCCCTGAAGCAGACGAGAATGCTGCAAGCCGGATCGGGATTTCTTTCGCAACATAGCAAAGAAATCTTTTTTGGACTTGGAGAGGCGACAGGTCCTGTTAAAGCTTCTGTTCGGTGGCCTAGCGGGCTAGTACAGGAATTCCACGATTTACCTGCTAATCACAGCGTCTTGATTGAAGAGGGAAGGGAATCGCCGAGATTAGAGCCGTTCACGACACGCTCGCTGACCTCAGAGGCTAAAACCAATAATCCAGAGTCGAGCATTTATCCAAGTGCTGAGGCACTGCGCCACCCAAACTCAGGCGCGGAATCTTCAATCGCGGGATCGACGTTTCCCGCCGCGGTCGAAACCTGGCTGCTCGCGCCCATTTCTGCCCCGAATTTTTCTCTTCCCGACTTGGATGGACAGATGCGATCTCTCGCAGCGCTTCGTGGCAAGTCAGTGCTCCTTAATTTCTGGACAATAGCGTCACCGAGTCGCCAGGAAGACTTGAAAAGTTTCAGCCGATTGTACAAGCGTTGGTCGGAACAGGGTTTACAGGTCTTGGCAGTGAATGTCGATGAGTCTCACGACGCGGACAAAATGAGCGATTTTGTACGTCACCGTCAATTTTCGTTCCCTATCCTTCGCGGAACGGATGATGTAGCCGGCATCTACAACATTCTTTATCGCTACTTATTTGATCGGCACCGGGATATGCGGCTTCCAACGTCGTTTTTAGTTAACGCAACAGGCGAGATCGTTAAGGTGTATCAAGGACCAATCAACGCAGAACACCTCGAATACGACTTCCGCAACGTTCCCCACACTCCTGCCGAACGGCTTGCGAAGGCGCTGCCGTTTGCAGCTGTGACCGATCCATCAGATATTCAACGCAATTATCTTTCTTTCGGTGCTGTTTACTTTCAACGGGAATATTTTGATCAGGCTGAAGCTTCATTCCGGCTGGCTTTGGATAATGATCCCTCGAGCGCTGAGGCCCTTTACGGCTTGGGAAGTGTCTATCTGAAACAACAGAAGACGGCCCAGGCATGGGAAAGTTTTGAAGGCGCCACCAAAGTTCGCGCGAGCTATCCTGAGACACTGCCGAATGCATGGAATAATCTTGGTCTTCTCTCTACTCGGGAAGGGCGTACGGCCGATGCGATTCACTATTTCCAAGAGGCTCTCCAAAAGAATCCCGGTCACCTGATTGCGCTCAATAATCTTGGGAACGCTTATCGGAAGCAAAAGCAGTGGGATGAGGCCCGCAAGGTACTCGAGCGGGCTGTCCAAGTGAGCCCACAAGATCCGGAGGCGAACTACAGTCTCGGCATGGTCTTTGCTCAGTTCGATGACAGCGACCGAGCGTACGAATATCTGGAGAAGGCTTTGAAGTTTCGTCCCGGTTATCCCGAAGCATTGAACAATCTGGGTGTGCTGTACCTGCGAACACAAAGGCGTGACGAGGCGGTCGCTAGTTTTGAAGAATGTATTCGCGTCGCTCCTGCGTTTGATCAGGCCTACCTGAATCTCGCCCGGGTTTACGCACTCGAGAACACGCCGGAAAAGTCTAAGGCGATTCTTCAGGAACTACTCAAACAGCATCCCGATCATGCTGCTGCACGGACGATGCTGGAACAGTTGCCGTAATAAGCGGGAAGTTACAATTCGAGGCGGAGGATAAATGTCGAAATCGCGCAGGCAGTTTCTAGCGGCTACTTCTCTCAGTTTGTTGGGCGCGGCTGCTGCGTCTCTCAGCAAGGCTCAGGTGTCCACAGATTTGCCGCCGGGATCTCCCTCGGCGTTCGGCACCAGCCCTGCGGTTGGACCTGAGGTGACGATTTCAACCTTTGCCGAAGCCGAGAAAATAGTGCAGTTTCCTTTGAGCGACAGCGAGCGTGCGATGGCGGCGGCTAGCTGGCGCAAGACGATGGCAGGGCTGTATGAGCGGCGGACGGGCCCTCGAAAGCTTGCGCTCGAGCCCACGCTTGCTCCGGCATCCCGTTGGGACCCCGTGCTACCGGGCCAGAAGACAGTCCCACAGCGTGAGCGATTTGTTCGCAGCAACGCAGATCCTGGTCCATTGCCTGCGAATGATAACGATGTCGCCTTCGCTCCAGTTACTCAGCTTTCCCGCTGGCTCGAGACACGAAAGCTGACCTCGGAACGGCTGACGAATATCTATCTCGCGCGATTGCAGCGATTCAATCCCAAGCTGCGATGTGTAATCACGCTAACGCCTGAGTTGGCGCTGGCCCAAGCCAAACAAGCCGACGAAGAAATCGCTGCGGGCAAGTACCGCGGACCGCTTCACGGGATTCCCTGGGGCACCAAGGACCTTCTCGACACGGCTGGAATTCCCACTACATACGGTGCTGAACCTTTCCGAAACCGTATACCCACAGCCGACGGTGCGGTAGTGAAGCGTTTGCACGACGCAGGCGCCGTGCTCGTCGCTAAGTTGAGCTTAGGTGCGCTGGCGCTCAATGACATTTGGTTCGGCGGTCAAACTATGAATCCGTGGCTGCCGGAAGAAGGCGCGTCTGGTTCGAGCGCGGGGCCTGGCGCCGCTACTTCTGCGGGCTTAGTCGGATTTGCCATTGGAAGCGAGACTGGCGGCAGCATTGTGAGCCCATCCATGCGTTGCGGGATTACCGGACTGCGTCCGACATATGGGCGCGTGCCACGCACCGGCGCAATGACGTTGTGCTGGTCGCTCGACAAGCTTGGCCCGATGACTCGCAGCGTTGAGGATGCGATGCTGGTGCTGCAAGCGATCTCCGGGCCAGACGCCGGGGATCTAGCCAGCGTGCCCAGTAAGGTTGATTTCGATGCCGGCGCGAGTGTCGAGGGATTGCGCGTGGGCTACTTTCCTGCCTGGATGAACGAGGCACCTGCAACGGGCGTAGATCGTGCCGCTCTCGATGCAGTGAAGAAACTAGGCATGGTTCCGGTTGAGGTTTCCATTCCAGATTGGCCGTATGGTTCGCTCAGCCTGATTCTCTTTGCTGAAGGTGCGGCGGCGTTTGAGGAGCTTGAACTTAATGGCGGAATGAGCCAGTTCCGAATGCAGACACCGGACGCGTGGCCCAATATTTTTCGCGAGGCGCGCCTTCTTTCCGCGGTCGATTTTGTGCAGGCCGACCGGTTGCGTCGCAAAGTGGCGAATGAAATGGCACTCATCTTCTCGGAAGTCGATCTGCTGCTGGTGCCTTCTTTGCGTGACGAAATGCTTACCATAACCAATTTCACTGGGCATCCGTCGCTCACTCTTCGAGCAGGTTTCGTGGAGGTCTCGAGGGCGCGCAGCGATTGGGCTCCGAACCCAAGCATGCCGCTGCCATCGTTTAATCCGCCGCGCCGGGTACCTCACGGAGTGACCCTGATCGGAAGACTCTTTGATGAGGGCACGCTAGCGAGTGCGGGACTCGCGCTAGAGCGCAGCTTTGGCGTAATGGGAGAACGGCCTCCGGGATTCTAGCGGGATTTCACGAAACAAGGCAGATCACAATTCTATTCTGCCCTGACTCCTCCCTGCACATTAAATATAACTTTGAAACGTACTGCGACAGGTTTGCCCTTGCGAGTTGCGGGACGAAAGCGAAAATTGTCCGCCACGTGTTCCGCAAGTTTCGTTGCTGATTCTTTGTCAGCGCCTTCAGCGCTCGTACCTCACAGATCGTTCCCGCCGAATTGATAAGGACCTCTAGGACAACCTGGGAATTCAGTTTGACAGGTTTATCTAATGGAGGGTGCTCTATTTGTAGCTTTGGCGGTTTGACGTGGTCCTCACCCGGGGCGAAGATCGATTCCCCATCCGTGATGCATGGCGTAGATTTATCGATCTGCGCCATGACTGGACAAGTTATCGCGAGCACCACGCTGTAGGCAGCCATGGAGAGTCCTAGTCGGAGATTTCTAATCCTTCTATCTTCTTTCAAGCCAGGCTCAAACATGAAACGAACTTCTTCGAGTCGATTTCGGAGCAAAGAATTTGTTAATTCCGTAATTCGTTCGGTACTGTACAGTTTCAGCCTTTGTATTTGCGTTACACACGGATTATTCATTGCTAATCGAATACGCTTCGATTTAATTTGTTTTCGGAGTCGGCGCACTCAGCAGATCCACGAACATCTTGTAGAACTTCTCTGTGTCCAGATCGACTTGTATCTCTACTGGCTGGACTTCTACTTTTGGCTTCTCGCTATCCGTCCAGGTCAGCATGTTGCCATAGTCGGCTCCGCGGTCGAGATCCACATCTAGATAGCGCGTCTCTTTCTTTGTGATGATGCTCGGATCGAGCCATGCCAGTGATGCCAGTTCATCCCACAAATAATTGAAATTACCATACAGGTGGGAGTATTTGCCGATGTACTGCGCTGATGGCGTGTTGGACGTTTTGATCCGGCTGATCAAATCGTTGGTCATACGGGTCTTCACCGAAATATCTACGGGGGTGCAAACGATCTTTTTCCACGGAGCGCGCAATACTATGTGCGCCGCTTCAGGATCGAACCAAATGTTGAATTCGTGGCGCGGAGCGTTGACGAACTCGGGATCTGTGGTCTGCGGATTCAAACTAGCTCCCATGAAGGCTAATTCTTTGGCGAGGCTGACAATTTCGGGATCGAGAGAAATGGCAAGCGCGATATTGGTCATCGGGCCGCCCGCGTAGATGGTCACCTCGTGCGGATATTTATGGACCATGCGAACTAGAAAGTGGGCGGCGTCTTCGTCAATCGCTTTGGTTGTGGACTTGCCTTCCGGCATATCTCCGACCTGGTCCGGCGAATGGTAGAACTTCGGTGTCCAGGCACCAAGCCAAGTTACGGAGCCATAGCGCTGCTCCCAAAGTTCGGTGTCCAGTTTTCGGCGGACCAGAGGATACTCTGCACCCGAGGCTACCGGGATGTCAGTACGTCCGATGATTTCCAGCATGCGCAAAGTGTGCGCCACTTCCGACTTGAGCCATCCATCGCCAGTGACGACCGTGATACCGAGGACATCGGTTTGCGGCGACTGGATTAGCAGGAGCATGGACTGTTGATCGGTTCCGGCGGGGCCGGCTGCGTCCTGATCAATGATGATTTTACGTTTGGCTTGATGAGTACCTTGGGCCCAGCACGTGAAGCACGACAGCAACAATACTGCGGTCACAAACCGGATCTGGCCTATCTTCATCATTCCACCTCGAAAAAAGTTTAAAAGCCTTAAAACGGGTGCGTGGGAAA
>JAOAPG010000038.1 GCA_025462785.1 Acidobacteriaceae bacterium | reverse complement strand
AATCGATTTTCATCGGAATTTAACCTCCGGACTAGAATGTGTGCGAATGGCTTCGCAGAATCGCCCATTAGAGGCTCCGGGAACAAAGATGAGTTGTACTTCTAAGGTCGCAACCTACACCGTCGCTGGATCCCGTAAGGCGAATTTTTCCTTGACGGCCTTCTCTGGATTTTTTTAGTTATTTCCCTAACTACTCTGGTTGAAGGGGGCCACAAGTTGAAGGGGACCACAAGATGACCCACGAACTCGCGTCACGAATTAAGGAACTGTGCAGTCTTATTGGAGAAGAAAAGATCAGAAAAAATTCCTCCTACTAGTGGAAGAACTCAACCAGCTTCTCGCTGAGAAACAAGAGACGCTCAACAATAGGGTTGCTGCTGACTAGGTAGGGGTGTGTCGCGATGGTCTCTAACACTTAACACGCCCCGGCCCCCAGGGCAGGAAAGCGGGGGCGTATCGTCCAACAATGCAAAGGCAGGTTCACCCTTACATCGTTCAATCAACCTAAAGAATAATTACCCGAGCCCGCTGCCTCGTCAATACGACGTGCGGATGACGAACAATTAACGATGCTTTCCTGCGTCAGTCTTTGCGCCGCGTCCGCGTATCTGAATTTTTATAGGGTTTAAGCTTGTACTTCGGTGTGCGTAGCAGGATGTGCTTTTCAATTAAGTTCATCTTCCGGCCCACAACTTCGCGGAAGATGCGTTCGATGGGGGTCTCTCTTACAGCCCTTGCTTTCATGGCTATCATCCTTAACGTTATTGTTAAAGTAGGATGACAAGCAACTTCGTAACTATGCCTCGGTTTAATGTATATGCAGAATGTACTGTATCGTACTCACGAATACATTATGCCAATCTGTTAAATTCCCATCTGGCCAATGAATCAGCCATCCAAAGACCTAATAATGGAACTCTGCACTAACGCTATTGCCACTCCTGATGGGCCTAACTGAACGAGGTTCTCAAAGAGCTAAAAGATGCGCTCGATGAACATACGCTTGGCATAAGGGCAATGACTAGACGACGCATCCCGCCTGAAACGCCAAGACTAACGCCGTCCCGACACTTTGCCAGTCCCTTTCACGAATCCAGCAGAGCGGCTTGGCCGACACTTTCGCAGAGATGAACCGTCTTAAAATGGCAGTCGAAAGCTCCCCGCAATACGGTTTCGCTTTGCTCTCTACCCAGGAGAGTCATGTCGAAATCTTCTTCAGAACAGCCGGAACACCTCCCGCGCAGCCCCAAGCCATTTTCGCTCGGGGATATGACTAATTGCGGCATTCTCATCTTTCGAGTCTCACACAGACCCAACCGGAATGCGAGTCTGTGGATCTGCGAAACTGACGCTTGGTGGGCCCGGTAGGATTTGAACCTACAACCAACAGATTATGAGTCTGCTGCTCTAACCGTTGAGCTACAGGCCCCTCATGGTTGATGAGTGGGGACTCCATAACTGTAGCGGAAACTGTAGCTAGGGGCAATTATTCTGCGCTTTCCGATATCTACGCCAATTCTAAAACCATTCACGATGAAAGCGCTGTGTTTCCTCCCCTCGAGCCTTTATATTCGAAAAGTACCAGCATATGAAAGGAGCGGGGACTGGAATGCGCTCGGCCTTTGCTAGACTGGCTGTCCATGAACGTAATCGACGAAGTACTCGAAGCCAACGAAATTTACTCGCGCACTCACGAGTTGCGCCGCCTCACGCCACGCCCGGCTCGCAAACTAGCAATCCTCACCTGCATGGACACGCGCCTTTCAATCCGCACCCTTGGATTAACAACCGGAGACGCGCACATCATTCGCAATGCGGGCGGAATTGTCACTGACGATAGTTTGCGCTCCCTGCTGATATCGCACTATGTGCTAGACACCGAGGAGGTCATGGTGATTAACCACACCGACTGCGGCCTGATGCACACCAGCGAGCAAGATTTGCGTACGCGAATTCAGAATCGTACGGGCACGGCTGCCGTTTCGCCGGCATTCTTCTTTGCGTTTCAAAATGTTGAAGACAACGTGCGCCACCAGCTACAAAAGCTTCACACCCATCCTTGGTTTCCTAAACAGATCACAGCGCGCGGATTTGTCTACGACGTGAGCACCGGTCGGCTACGGGAAATCAAATAAAATCGTGCGCCGGATTCCTTGTGCGAGTCATCCAATGCGCGTTTGAACTTAGGATTGTTTGGTTCTTGAGTAGAATGTAAGTTCGTTTCAGGAGAACGTCCTTGGACTGGCTCTCGTCGGTAATCTGCGCATCCTTGTTGCTTGCCAGCGCTGCTGTAGCTGAAAATGTCAGTAACCCTGCTGTCCGTCCCGTCGATTCAGGAAAATTTGTAAAAACCCATCCGGAGAGCCTCACCTTTGGCCCTCAACCAGTGGGAACGCCGGCGCCTTCCAAGGTAGTAACTCTCACAAACACTGGGAGTTCAACAATCACAATCGCAGATATCGTGACAACTGGAATCGACTTTAGCCAGGTCGATAACTGCAATCAGAGCCTTGCCGCCGGGGCCACTTGTACCATCACGGTTACATTTAAGCCGGCTATAGAAGGAGAGCGGATGGCCACCTTGCAGATCGACGACTCCGATCCCATGAGCCCACAGACCGTTGTGCTCACAGGAACGGGCCGGTAATGAGCGCCGCAAAACTAATTAGGTCCCGTCAATCCGTTGAACGCAGCGTCATTCCCCGAATTCGAATTGAACAGTGTGTCAGCGTTACCCACATTGAAAGTTACAGTGGAGTTAGTTCCATTCGCGCCTATCTGGGTTGCTGATTGGCTAGGCAGAAGGTTGACCGGACAATAAAAATTGTTATTCAGATCGGCACACAACGCAATCGATGAGTTGTCAAAGAAAAGTGCGTTCGAACCGCTATCTATGAAGCTTCCGGTCAACGAGTTCCCGTTGTACTTGGTCGTAAAGTCCCCAACCTCACTCCCTGTCGTATTAATTGTCAAAATTGGTGTCGTGCCGATTGCATTGTTGGATTGAGTTCCGATCCCAAACACTAGCGAGCCGCTCACAGTAGCTGTCGCTCCGGTCAAACTCGGCAGTTCAAGGATTGTTCCGTTGTTGTCGGTAGCAAAGTGCGAAACAGGATTCTGCACCTGAGCAGTCAGGCTCTCGAATGTTGCAGTGCATCCATTCGTCGAAGAACAATCGTAGTAAGTTCCTTCAATGGGCGTCGTTCCGCTTCCCGAAGTACAAGCCGATCCACAGTCCTGCGGGAACGGGCCGATTCCTAAAACTCCATTGGCAGCTAGCCCAGTTGCACTGCTTTCATTTGTCCCACCCACTGAGGAGCACCCCGCAGGAATCACAGCAAAATTTGGATCACCAATGATCTGAATCGGAACCGAGCTTGCGGATTCTCCAGAGATTTTGATGTCGGCAGTTTCCACCGGGCCCCAGATATATCCGGAAACAAACTGCGTGCATTCAGCAATCGGATTACTGTCGGTGGCAACTTGTCGCGGCAATGTCAGAGTGAATTCGCCCCCCGCTGAGGCGGAAAGAAGCCTCAATCCATAAGACCCAGTGTCCACCAGGACATGGTCGATACTCTGGCACGTGGAAGTCCCTGGCGCACAAACATTAACGGTGGCAAAGATACCGTTAGCATAAATTCCAATATTCGGGTTCGTAATAAACGACGGCACGCCGCCGTCCACGTTCACTTGCACCACATTATTCGCAGGCGCTGCAATAGAACTCGATGCTGCAGCCCAGTAGGGCGCACTCGCCGCACTCGAACCATCAATCGACGTGTAAATGTTTCTGCCATAAAAATAGGGCGCTCCCCAATCGAAGCTGTTCGAGTTCGTGCCAGTCGGCGTTGTGGTCGGAGTGGTAGTGCCCAACCCCGTATTGCTGCTTCCGCAACCCTCGGCTGCGAGCAACGCGACAAATACAAAAACCATAACAAATTTGTTCATGTGTTCTCGTCTGAGCATTAGCTTCATCGCACTTCCTCGGCACGAACACCTTGCGGCAACATATCTGGAACGTACGCTCTCCCAGTAAACGCCCGCATATGTCCACCCATCTCCACTACAAACCCGGGCTGCTTAATCGATATAGGACGGCGGCCGTGTTGGGTGGCCTTTTGAACTTCGACCGATTGTGACACTTGATCGAAATAGTTTCCCAAGAGCTGCCGCATATCTGGACGAAACTGCCCAGTCCATGCCACGCCGAAAACCTTGCCTTCACTAGAGACATATTCACGCACTACATTACGATTTGGTGATGCAATCTCGTGAACCATATATGCCTGAGTTTGCGAACTGCGAATAGTCCCTTTCATCTTGGCCTGATCAGCTTGGACCGAAGCGAAATCGCCCCCGAGCGCAGCTAATGCGGGCTGCGAGAGAATTAACGGCAGTGCAAAAATGCTGACCACAAAGAGAGTCCCGTACGAAAGGAGTCCTGGTTTCATAGCAATCGCTCTTTCAACTTCCAGTCATTTTGAGATTAGATGATCCAATATAGGGCTTTTTTGTACTAACCCAAGGAAAATAGATTGTTGTTCCACGTAGGATTTATTTAATGATCCGATGGTTGCATTTTACAAATATTTACGGTTCTACAATTTTCCGAGTGGAGTTATCGGGCCTTAGTAGAAAGAAAGCGTGCCAAGTTGTCTTGATCGATGTGCCGCAAAGGAAAATGCCAGCATTCCAAGCGGAAGAAGCGTCAATGCAAAGAGCGCCAGCGCACTGATCTCTGGAAACAGTCTTGCGAAAGAGGCACTCTCCAACAATGCCATCCTCAAGCCATTAAGGGAATGGGTGATTGGTATCGCTTCCGAGATGATGCGCAATGGCTTCGGCAATGTCGTGATTGGGAATAAGGTGCCACTCATAAACCAAGCTCCCGATCCAAACAGCCAGAGCATTGCAGAACTCTTTTGAATCGAAAGTTGCAATGCGGCTGCGAGCAGTCCAAAACCTATTGCGATGATTATGGACAACGCGAGAATCATGAAGCAGGCTGACATATTCACATTGTGCGCGGGAGTGCGAAAAAGTAACAGTCCACCTTCGACGTACACAACCAGTTGGAGTACATTGGCGGCGAGAACGGAAACCGCGCTCAGCAGCAAAAGCACCGGCGCTGGAGTTGAACTGATCATCAGAACTTCCAGCGTGCCGTTCTGTTGAGCCTCTTGAACAGTTTGCAGGCACGCGCTGATGGTCCTTACCATAAATGTGTAAACTCCACTTCCTACCACGAGAAATGGAAAATAGCTCATGCCTTCAGGGCGATAGCCAGAGCCCACGGCATGCGAGAGATAGTAAAAAGTCGCAAGTTGTACCAACGTTCCGACGATCATGAAAACGAAACCGCGTCGGTATCAGATTGCGGTGAGCAGGTCGCGCTTCAAGATCGCAAACAATTTGTCCAACAAGATTGCGGGATTCATGCGATGCTCTCGGCCAATTCCAACGTTTGATCCAGTTCCCCGATGCTGCTGAAATAAAAATCTCGTAGCTGCTCTGCCTTTGCATTGGCAAGTTTGCGCGTTCCCACCAGGCGTCCCTTTTGACGTACGGCAACGACATCCGCTACGGCGGCGGCCTCACTGAAACTGTGCGTTGTCAGCAGGATAGTCGTGCCCTGATCGCGCAATTCGCGCACGAGATCCCAAAAACGCGACGCGGACGCTGGATCGAGACTTCGCGTAGGCTCATCCAGCAGAAGGCACTTAGGATCTTTCAATAGAGCGCGGGCAATAGCGAGACGCTGGTACATCCCACTCGAATATTTCATGACAAGTGTGTCGCCTGCTTCTAGCAGACCTGTACTATCGAGGACCGAAGTGATTCTTTGAGTTCGGCAACGACGATGTACCTCGTCGAGAGCGGCGAAGAATTCAAGATTTTCACGGCCCGAAAGTCTTGGAAAGAAAGATCTTTCAGTAGCGATGGCAAGTCCGACTTGCTTTCGCACTTGGCTAGCATTCATTCTCGTGTCGTATCCGCCGACCAATACTCGTCCAGCATCGGGAAGAAACATCGTAGAAACCAACTTCAGCGTTGTCGTCTTCCCACTGCCGTTGGGTCCTAGCAGAACCAAAACCCTTCCGGCAGAGACGTTTAGGCTTACGCCATCGAGAGCGCGAGTTTCGCCGGTACGCTCACGGCCCATCCAATTAAATAGCACAGGACGATGCCGGAAAGGTTTACTCACGGATTCGAGAACGATGCTGTCCATGTTTCAAGAAACCAATATTCCGGAACCAAGTTGGTGCTGTCTACCTCGCAAAGATCAAGAGTATCCGCGTTCTAAGTTCGCTACAACAGCCGAGCTCTTTCAGATTCTCGATCACTTCGAATCTCGCGGCATTGTTGCCATGGCATATAAAGGGCCTGTGCTGGCGCAGCTTCTCTACGGCGATGTGACGACTCGCCAGTTTGGGGATTTGGATCTGCTCGTACGGAAATCTGATGTTGCTCGCGGCGAAAACAGCTTTGCTGGAATTGGGCTATCTGTCCTCACTCGATTTGAGTGCAAGCGAAGAGAAGGCTCACATTGCATCGGGGTATGAATATACGTTCAATAGTGAGCGCGGACGAAATCTTGTTGAATTGAAGTGGGAGATTTTGCCGCGCTTTTATTCCGTGAGGTTTGATATCGATGCGATGTTTGATAGAGCGATTACCATCGACTTCGGCGACGGCTCTGTACGCACACTCTGCGCCGAAGATCTGTTTCTGATTTCATGCGTACACGCCGCCAAACACGTATGGAGCGAGTTGTCTTTGGTGTGCGATCTCGCTCAGTTAGTGAAAACTCAGTCGCTGGATTGGGAAATCATTTCGAAGCGGGCGTCGGAGTTGGGGATCGAGCGGATTGTGGCCGTAAATGTCCTGCTCACAAATAAATTTCTTGGTCTGCCAGTTCCCGCGGAAATTCGAGCTCATCCTGAGACTTCGCACATCACTCAACATGTCTCATCCGTGCTTGCAGCGGGTGAAGAACACGATGCGGAATCGTCCTCGTATTTCAAACTCATGATGAGGTTGAGAGAGAGATGGACCGATCGGGTGCGGTTTCTTCTGCGGCTGGCTTTTACTCCGAGCGCTGGCGAGTGGGCGTCAGTTCAGCTGCCTGCGTTGCTATTTCCTCTGTACAGGATCGTGCGAGTGGTTCGGTTGGCTAGACGGTTCGCTTCCGTAGGGTAAATTTTATAGCAGGAAATTAAACCACAGAGGACACAGGGAATTCGCACACGGAATCTTTCAGCGGCTCGCTAATCCTCCGGCGGTTTCCGCGCCATCGACCGTATATACATGGCCTGTTATGTACGCCGCGTCGTCTGAGGCGAGGAATGCGAACAGTGCCGCAATTTCTTCGGGCTTGGCGTGGCGCTTTAGTGGGATCTTTTGGTTGACCGCGTCCAGCATTTCGTCAGTGTATTCGGCGCGCTGCATTGGAGTTAGCACGTACCCGGGAGCGACGGCGCAGACCCGAATTTTCGGCGCCAGTTCCAGGGCCATGGATCGTGTCAGTTCGATCACTCCGGCCTTGGTTGCGTTGTAATCCGCATAGTACGGATATCCCATAATGCCGTTCGTCGAAGCAGTTTGTAGGATGACTCCACCGTTGTGCTCCATCATATGACGCGCCGCAGTCTGCGCCATGTAGAAGACGCCGGTTAGATTCACGGCGATGACTTTGTCCCATTCCTCCGGTGTGATATCGAGAAAGTTATGGCGGATACTAATGCCCGCATTGTTGATCAGTACGTCGACGCCGCCCATGATCCGTACCGCGTCGTCGACTGCGGCCTGGACCTCTCCTAAATTCGAAACGTCGGCATCGAGCGTAGCTGCTAAATCTGGCAACTGATGCTGAATTTGCAGGCGGGCTTTCGAATCGCGGTCGAGAATGCAGACTGCCGAGCCTTCTTCGAGGAAGCGAGCAGCCGTAGCGGCGCCGATGCCGCTGGCGCCGCCACTAATGAGCACACGTTTTCCAGTTAATCCGCGCATTGCCTTTTACTTTTTCACTTTGTCAGTTGGACTTCCTACGCATTCTTCGTATTGGCAGACGTTGAGTCGGGACACTTAATCGCAAGTTTGACCTGTATCGGAGATTCGTCGCTTGTTTTTCTTGATTCAAAATGCATCGCCTTAATAGCGTCAGCAGATTCTTTCACCTTTTCCAACTTAAGGCCTTTTGGAGAATTGGTTTTGAATGATAGTACCTTGCCTGTGTTATCCACCCACAAGGAAACGATTATTTCGTGTTTAGCTGATTCGCGCAGTTGCGGTTCTGCGACTCCGCAGATTGCATTCTGGTTAACAGATCCTGACGACGAGAGTGTGCTGGATTGTTGCGCTGAAGCCGCACAAAAAGAGTACAGCAACATGAGACAACTAATCACAGCATCTTTCATAACGAGCACTCTACACCGAAGGGGAGCGTGGCTCCAACTATCCAGTCCCCGTTTTCAAGACAGAACGATATAGGGAGAAGACTCAGGTTGTCTAGATTGGTTTTCCGTGGAAGACGTAGATGAGCTCGATTATCAGAATAATCACAACCATGAGCTCCAGAACGAAGGCGCGGCTCTGGTTGAACTGATCCACCATGAACCGATACAGTTCCTCGGCGGTTTGGATCTTTTGCGTGACGAGATCCTTGTAGTCGGGCACTCCGACTTTAGCCGCTGCCAGCTTGTACAGACGCGCGGAAAACATGTCGCTTAAAAACTTGATGGCATTGTCAGCGTGTTCGGTGAGTTCGTTTACATCGAGTAGAACCGTGTGGAGTTTAGAAGCTGCCTGCGCCAGGCGCCAACGGGCCCACATACTGGTTCCCCTGTCGAGAAAGTCGTAGACACCTTCGAGTTCGCGCGTCAGCAACTCATCGTAATGGCGGAATTCCAGCAACTGCGAATTTGCGTACTCCAGCAATTGAATCGCGGTTTCGGCACCCGCCGCGCTGTCATATAAGAAGGCCGCGTTCCAGCTGATTACCGTCAAGTCCGTGGGATAGTACGAAATTCGCGATTGCAGAATTTCGTTGCGCTCGCCATCCGAAAGCTGCGCGGTTTCACCGCGAACGACCTGGGCGATGCGCCATCCGTCAGTTGCGACCAATTCGGCTGCGGTCGGAGAACCGGTAATCTCTCGCACATGGAAGATGAAATAATCTTCGCTGAGCCATTCCGGGTAAGGCTTGACCAAGGCCGGAGCGGCGCGCTCGAGCCGCTGACGCGCAACACGGCTTGCCAGAGCGGCAAAATCGACGTCCCAAACCCAACGGCTGCCGAGGCGGACCAGAGTGTCCCAGTCGCCTGAAAAGGGCAGCTCGAACACAACGCTCAACACGCCGTAATCGTAATACTTGATCTGACCTTCAAGTCGCTCGCCGCTATCGAGGACTAAAGGCTCGATCGGCTCGACTACGGGAGGACGCTGATAACGGATATAACCGGGCGCAGGATGCTTTAAGCTCGGATGCTCCAGTGTACGAGCGCCAAAAATCTGCCGTAACTTGTCGAGCTTGATCTCCTCGCAGACGTCAAACTGAATGAGGACTAAGACTGAACCTTGGATGGAACTCGGGCTAGTGCCGGGCGTACCCTTCCCGACGAACTCCGCTTTTGCCTGTTCCGGGCTCTCAGCGATGGTCGAGGATTGTTCAATGTCTCGAAGCATGATGACACACCGTCAGAGGACCGCATGAAGACGAAAGGCGTGACCCCGGACTGAGATCCTCAGGGGCGACTGCTTCTATTTTCCCAGATTCAGGGCGATCTGGCGAGGCATTGGGTGGAATAGTAATGGATTCAATGACTTACAATCTTTACCGATGGAGAAACGACCACAGAATGCCCGCACCAACGAGCATCCCTGCCGTCACCAGCGCAACCCGTTTCATGGATGTATGGATCTCTGCTTTGCGTTTTTCGACCAAGAGCCGCTCGGGGTAAGTTCCTGGCGACGGCAGGGATTGATGGTGTAATCCCAT
>JAOAPG010000455.1 GCA_025462785.1 Acidobacteriaceae bacterium | reverse complement strand
ACTCGAACCCCGTCTTTTCACGGGCTGCTCTTTCGAGCTGTTCGATGTTCCTGGCTTGATCATCCGGGTGAATGCGTTGAAAGAATGTTTCGATTCGCGGCAGCTCTTTGTGCGGGTCAAAACCCAGCACGCGGTAGCATTCCTCGGACCACCATTTAATCTCTCCCGGTCCCGGAGTCCCTGCGAAACTGCCCGTATGGCTGAGCCTGTGTGCTTCCGTCAGGTAGGCTTCGCTGCGAAGTAAGGCCTCCTCGGCACGCTGACGATGGAGTACTTCCTTCGTCAGTTCTTCATTGACGACCGTCAATTGCCTGGTACGTTCTAGAACATGTTGTTCGAGTTCGTCATTCAGGCGCTTAATTTCAGCTTTAGCTTGTTTGTGCCCGGCGGTTTCTATAACATCCCACCCTCCGCGTCGCTTTGTTACTGCGAACTGATGGGTCTGCACCACATCCAGGATCTCAGCAGCTCCGCATGCGGCAAGCGGGTACGTGCATAGCACTGCCAGACGCTGATTGGCGACCGCTTGGTTGAGCGACTCTTCGTATTCACAGAAGCTCCTCCAGTCCTTTTTTCGGAGCCACGCGGTATCCCCGGTCACCCTTACGCCGGCATAACCTCTGGCCGATGCGTAAGCGAGTTTCTCGTTCCAACCGTTAATCACTCTGTTGAGATCAAACATGCCATCTTGGAAATACCAATCGCGAGCCGCGATAATCTCTATGCTGTGTTCAGCGAGGTACTGATCGAGGGCAGGAACAGCTTGTTCTAGTGCATGCCTGGCGTCTTCCCCGGTCAGGGGTTCAGCGACTACCCACAGGCAGAACTCCTCGTTCTCTAATCCAGCCTTGCAGTAGGAGACCAGTGTTTCCAGGAGATCCGCTCTTGTCTCGTAGAAGAGACAAAAGTGTGTACCCCAAGGCATGTCGCCAACGACATCGAGTCCGGTCTTACGCATCCCGGGAGTCATCGTGATTACCCCCAGCTAATTTATATATCCCAAAACCCATTTACGGTCCTGAAAAAAATGACCTTATTCCAGCTTTACTAGCCTTGAGGAGGTTCCCAAATCGCGAGGCAGAGAAGACGTCGGTAGTTCGGCCCAGCTTCAATGTTTTTGCGGCTGGGGAGGGCCGAGAATAGCGCCGAATGCTAAGAGATTAGAATCGCGGTCCAGCACACTTCCACCGCCCCTAGGCCGGTCTTTATTGAGGCTTGAGCGTTTTTGTCGCTGCCCGGCACGGCCCAGTATAGAGACGACTCAACGTTGATACGGAATATGGGAACGACCTACCACTCCATGAGCCCCCACTGCGAACAGTAGCGCCATCGCGGCCACTGACTTCAAGTTCAACAAAGAGCTTGCTTTTTGTCGCAAACAAACCTGACAAGACCGACCAAAAAGGATAGACCAAGTGTAAACCGAAAGACAAGCTGCGGCATCCTCCAATTTGCGGGGATCTGAAGTTGGGGCTCGAACCTCGAGAGAAGTCATTCAATGCAGATACTAGGCACAAAAAAGTTGAGCGTCCTAGGCCCAGTTCAGATCTGTTTGCTCCTCTTCTGGTCGGCTGTTGGAATGGCCAGCACAGAATCTGTAGTTCCGTCACTGAGTCCCACAAACATCTTCGCGCCTGCCTCGACGCCAGCCAAGTCGATCTTTGGATTGTCTCTTTTTGTCCTGGCGGTGACCGGAGCCATATTCGTGGTTGTGTTCATCTTGCTAGCCTACGTAGTCGTCAAATTCCGGAAAAGCGCTCGGGACGATGGCCGCGAACCTGCCCAGGTCTACGGCAGCAATCAGGTGGAAGTTGCTTGGACTGTCATTCCTGTCCTCATCGTCGTGGCGCTGTTTATGGCAACAGCGCGCGTGATTGCCGATATCCAGAAGGTCTCACCGTCAGCCAAAGCGGTCGAGATTGTCGCCATCGGCCACCAGTTCTGGTGGGAGTATCGCTATCCAGGTCTGGGCGTGGTAACCGCAAATGAACTGCATGTGCCGGTGAGTGACCCTGTCCATCCAACCGCGACATTAATTAAGCTGCTATCCGCCGATACTGACCATAGTTTTTGGGTTCCGCGGCTGGCGGGTAAGACTGATCTGATTCCCAATCATCCGAACAGTATGTGGATCGACCCGCAGCAGACGGGCCTTTTCCTGGGTCAGTGCGCGCAATATTGCGGCACACAGCATGCAAAGATGCTGCTGCGTGTTTACGTCCAGTCGAGGGATGAATTTGACCGGTGGATTCAACAGCAACGCCTGCCGGCGTTCGTAAATGCTACAGCCTCACAGGGCCAACGCATATTCGAAACGACCGCCTGCATCAACTGCCACACTGTCGCCGGGACAGTGGCAAACGGGCACTTCGGACCCGATCTCACCCACCTGATGAGTCGCGACACAATTGCGGCCGGCGCAGCCCCTAATACCCCGGAAAATCTCCGCCTCTGGATTCGAAATCCGGACTCAATCAAACCGGGTTCTCTGATGCCAGCGATGCAGTTGGACGATCAGCAACTGGACTCATTGACAGCCTATTTGGAGACGCTACGTTGAGTACCTTGTTAAAGATCTTG
Organism: Acidobacteriaceae bacterium; assembly: GCA_025462785.1. GTDB lineage: Bacteria > Acidobacteriota > Terriglobia > Terriglobales > Acidobacteriaceae > JAOAPG01. Next base: position 1,235 of record JAOAPG010000455.1, on the reverse strand, counting down.
AGGAGATCGCCCGATGTCGACTGATGCCATGGCACTGCCGGGAACCGAACTAGGATCGCGTCCTCTTGTCGCTACTCTCCACCAATGGGTTACAACTGTTGATCACAAGCGGATTGGCATCTTGTACGTCATTTATGCGCTCGTGTTTCTCGTGATCGGTGGGATCGAAGCAACCGTCATCCGAATTCAACTTATCCGTCCACATAATGACTTTGTTTCGCCCCAGGTCTTCAACCGAATGTTCACGATGCATGGAACCACCATGATTTTTTTCGTCGTCATGCCTGTCCTGTTCGGATTCGCAAACTATCTGATCCCACTCATGATTGGCGCGCGGGACATGGCTTTTCCGCGTCTGAATGCTTTCAGTTTCTGGATGACTGCTTTTGGTGGACTGCTTCTTTATTTCAGCCTGGTCGGCGCCAACGGGCTGTATGGAGCGGGAAATGCGCCTGACGTGGGATGGTTCGCCTACGCACCGTTGACTTCGCAAACGTTTTCAGTGGGACATAGTACCGACTTCTGGACTCTGGGAATTCTGGTTTCCGGATTTGGCAGCATCGGAACGGCGATCAATATCATGGCTACCGTTCTGTGCATGCGCTGCCCGGGCATGACGTTGGCCAAAATGCCTTTGTTCGCCTGGCTCAACCTCATTATGGCCGGCCTGGTGATTCTTGCCGTCAGTCCGCTGACGGCGGCACAGATCATGTTGTTGGTTGATCGCTATCTTGGCGGACACTTCTTCGACACCCAGGCAGGAGGGTCCGCCGTTATCTGGATGCACTTCTTCTGGATCTTCGGACATCCCGAAGTCTACATCCTTGTTCTTCCAGCCTTCGCCTTCGTCTCCGAGATTATCCCTGTCTTCTCGCGTAAACCGATCTTCGGCTATTCGGTGATGGTGGCCGCCACCGTTGCAATTGGGTTCATTAGCATGAGTGTATGGGCCCACCACATGTTCACAGTCGGCATGGGCGCAAACGCGAATACCTTTTTCGTGATGTCAACTATGGCTATTGCCGTTCCGACCGGTATCAAGATCTTCAACTGGGTGGCGACGATGTGGGGAGGAAAGATTGAATTCAAAACACCAATGTTGTTTTGCGTTGCCTTTCTCTTCCAGTTCCTGGTGGCCGGCCTCACTGGAGTCATGTTAGGCGCTGCGCCCTTCGACTGGCACTTGGGAAATTCCTATTTCGTAATCGCGCATTTTCACTACGTGATTGTCGGCG
>JAOAPG010000447.1 GCA_025462785.1 Acidobacteriaceae bacterium | reverse complement strand
GACATTTTAGACGTGAAAAGCTATTTATTCTTTTTACTCTAGGCACCAGTAGGCGGTCGTTCTATGGTGGCAAGATCAACCGCGGGTGGAGAGCGTCATCTAGGCGTCACAATGCGGCGGGACGCTTGGTGGCTTGAGTTGTTGCCGGTCATCGCTCTCCTGGGTGCGTTTGGAATCTATGCAACTCTACGCGCCTTTGAAGGGAGATATTATGAATGGGGCCCCTACCTTTCTCCCTTTTACTCGCCTCTCATTGACCCCCATCATCGCTGGTGGCGGCTCTCTCCGGCACTACTGATTCTGATTTGGCCTTTGGGATTCCGGGTCACATGCTACTACTACCGAAAGGCTTATTACCGAGCTTTTTTTCTTGATCCACCCGCTTGCGCCGTCAGCGAGAGCGGGAAACACCGCTATAGAGGCGAGACTGCGTTTCCGTTTATTCTACAGAACCTCCATCGGTACTTTCTCTATGTGGGGTTCATCTTCCTCATCTTTCTATGGCATGACGCGTTCCACGCTTTCTTTTTCAACGGACACGTCGGGGTGGGAGTCGGCACCCTCGTGCTGCTCTTCAACGTGATCCTGCTTACGGTTTATGCCTTGTCCTGTCACTCCCTACGGCATCTGGTGGGAGGGAAACTCGACTGTTTTTCCTGCGTGTCTTTCGGAGGCGCGCGCCATTCGGCTTGGCTATGGTTGAGCATTCTCAACGAGCGTCACATGCTATATGCCTGGATCAGCCTGATAACGGTTGGTCTTACTGACCTTTACATCCGGCTGGTTTCAAGTGGCGCAGTCAAAGATCTGAGACTATTTTGACGGCAGAATACGAAACTCACGACCACGATGTATTGATCATCGGCGCTGGCGGAGCGGGCCTGCGGGCGGCGCTAGGAGCTTTGGCGCAAGGCGCAAAAGTAGGAGTGGTTTGCAAATCGCTCCTCGGAAAAGCACACACTGTCATGGCGGAGGGAGGAATCGCGGCCGCGATGGCCAACGTGGATTCGGCCGATGACTGGCGCACTCATTTTCGCGACACCATGCGCGGCGGCAAGCTGCTTAATAACTGGCGCATGGCTCAGATCCACGCGCAGGAAGCTCCGGAACGCGTGCGGGAACTTGAACAGTGGGGAGCGCTTTTTGATCGCACCCAGGATGGGGAAATTTTGCAACGCGCCTTCGGCGGCCACACCTTCCGCCGATTGTGCCACGTGGGCGACCGTACCGGCCTGGAAATGATCCGGACATTGCAAGACCGCGGCGTACAGATGGGGATCGATGTCTATATGGAATGCACGATCAGCCGTTTGCTTAAAGACGGGGATCGCATCGGTGGAGCATTCGGTTACTGGCGTGAACAGGGCCGATTCGTTGTGTTTCGAGCCAAGTCGATTGTCATTGCCACTGGAGGCATTGGTAAGGCGTGGAAAATTACCTCCAATTCGTGGGAGTACACCGGCGACGGGATGGCCCTCGCCTACGGCGCCGGGGCTGAGTTGAAGGATATGGAATTTGTTCAGTTCCATCCCACCGGCATGGTATGGCCCCCGGGAGTGCAAGGAATTCTTGTTACTGAGGCAGTCCGCGGCGAAGGTGGCATTCTCCGCAACAAGTTGGGTGAGCGTTTTATGGAGAAATACGATCCGAAGAGAATGGAGCTTTCAACTCGTGATGTGGTAGCGCGCTCCATTTATACGGAAGTGCGCGAGGGTCGGGGCACGGAACACGGCGGAGCTTATCTCGACATCTCGCACAAGGCCTCCGATTATGTGAAAAAGAAACTGCCCAGCATGTATCACCAATTCCGCGAACTCGCGGATGTGGACATCACGAAGGAACCAATGGAGGTGGGACCAACCTGCCATTACATGATGGGTGGCATTCGCGTTGATGCAGAAACCGCACAATCCTCCGTGCCGGGACTCTTTGCCGCAGGGGAGGCAGCAGCCGGGCTCCATGGTGCAAACCGATTGGGGGGTAATTCTCTTTCGGACCTTCTCGTCTTCGGCCGCCGCGCCGGGTTGGCCGCTGCCGAGCACGCGAAGACGATAGACACTACGTCCATCGACTCCGGGCAGATCGAAGAGGCGGCGCGCGACATGCTGGTTCCCTTTGAGCGCAAGGATGGTGAGAATCCATATACGATTCATCGCGATTTGCAGGAGGCGATGCAGGATCTCGTGGGCATCTTTCGAAACCAGGAAGATCTCACCCGGGCACTGGAAGAGCTTGAGAAACTGAAGGCGCGTGTCGGACACGTAGGTGTCGAAGGTTCGAGAATGTTTAATCCCGGGTGGCATCTCGCCCAGGATCTAAAGTCTATGCTGACAGTTTCCGAGGCCGTCACGCGCAGCGCACTCACGCGCCAAGAGAGCCGCGGAGCTCACAGCCGGATTGATTATCCCGGCCTCGATGCAACCTGGGGAACGAAAAATAATGTAATCGCTCGCGAAGGAAGCGCAATGACGCTTCGCCAATCCCCGGTGCCGGAAATGCCCAACGAGTTGAAGCAACTTGTTGTGGAAGAAAAGTAACGACGAGAAATTTGCGGAGGATCGCGAATGGCCGAAGCAATCTTTGAGGTGTTCAGAGGAAACCGCGACGGTGGAAAACCCGCCACATATCGCGTCCCGATCGCGCCAGGAATGGTAGTGCTGGACGCACTCCACTATATCCAGGCGCACCAGGCCCCCGATCTGGCAATACGCTGGAATTGCAAGGCAGGCAAGTGCGGCTCCTGTTCGGCGGAAGTCAATGGCAGGCCCCGACTCACCTGCAAGACCCGTATGGATGCGCTTCCCCTGGACAAAGCCATCACGGTTACCCCAATGAAGTCATTTCCCGTGATCAAAGATCTGGTCACCGATGTCTCCTGGAACTACCGTGTGAACAAGAAGATTCCACCATTCGAACCCCGTCCTGGCGTCGAGTGGAAAATGTACCAGCGGGACGTGGACCGCGTGCAGGAGTTTCGTAAATGTATTGAATGCTTCTTATGCCAGAATGTGTGCCACGTTCTCCGTGAACACGAGGAGAAGGAACAGTTCGGCGGACCGCGGTTTTTCGTCCGGGTCGCGGCGCTCGAAATGCATCCTCTCGACTCGAAGTCTCGTACTAGAATTCTTAAGGACGAACTTGGCATCGGGCTTTGCAATATCACCAAGTGCTGCACCGAAGTATGCCCCGAGGAGATCCACATTACGGACAACGCGATCATTCCGCTGAAGGAGCGGGTGGTCGACGAATTCTATGATCCTGTGCTTTTTCTTGTGCGGAAGATTCGAGGGGCAAACAAGTAGGTGCAAAACAAGAATCGGGCTGATCGTACAAGGAGGTTGCCATGGAATTCACGTTGAAGACCATCTCCAAAGCCGGCATTCCGGAAGCCATCTCAAAAGTTGAGCTCTATCGCTCACTTAATGAACCGGAGGAGGCAGAATCGATCTGCCGCGATATTTTGGCAGTCCAGCCGGAACATCAACTCGCGCTCCGCCTGCTCGGCCTCGCGATCACCGACCAGTTCCGTGGAGACTCATCGGATCGCTATGGGGAAGTAGAAAAACTTTTCCAGGGACTCGTCGAACGTTACGAATGCCTCTATTACATGGGTCTTCTGCATGAACGGCGAGCCAAGGCACAAATGCAGGTAGGGCGCGCTCCGCATACCCTCATTCCGCTCTTTGCGGAGGCGATGCGCTGCTTCGCGGAAGCCGAAATGATTCGTCCACCGGACAACGATGATGCCATTCTTCGCTGGAACCGGTGCGCGCGGCTGCTGCAAAGCCATCCTGGCTTTCGCCAAGAGAAAGAGGCCGAAGCACTCGACGCCTTTGATAGCTCACCAATCTGAACATACCTTATGATCCTCCTGCTGGGTCGAGAACCATTGTTCTGTCCTCATTTCTCGCTTACTTCCATCGGGTAGGTTTCGGGAAAGGAATCACTCGTCGTCGGGATGCACGAGTTTCAGGCGTTCGTCGTACTTGATCTTGAACTGAGCATCAGCACAGGCCGTGCATTCCGCTTCGAGAGGTATGCGTGGTCCTGCTGTCTGGACCCTTTTCAGCCACTTAGTGCGCCCCAAGGGATTCGTTTCAATTCGCGGCTGAAGGGTGAAGAACGTTTGATCTGTGCCAAGCAGCGCCTGTTGATTTCGCTATCGGACGATGACCTGCGTTGCGAGCTGCAACTAACCCGGTCTCTGTCCCTGGCTCGAACGGATTCGGCTGTGATCGTCGCAGTTTCGAGATCAGATCGATATAGTGCAAGCCTCGGATTCGATGACTTATCGTTGCGGTGATTTCAAAACAGTTGAACGCTGACCCTGACGGCTTCCGCTGTCTTTCTGATCGGCCTTGTTCAAGTCGATTATCTCGCTGACGTTGAAGCACATGCCTTTCACCACCGAAGTAATGTAACTGTAAAGGAAACTCCAGTCCGCTTGCAGAGCGCGCTATTCGTACGTAAAACGCGAGCTAAGCTGCTGGAGCAGAGCCTGCTGAATTCGACATTGTTCGACGATCAACGATGACCAGCCTCGAAGTCGGACAGAGATCTCCAACGAGCGTGGAGTAACTTCCTACGGATTTTGCCGAACTATCGCATCGCACGCTAGATGAATTGTCTTTTATCCTAGTAGGTACTTAGTCTAAGAATTGCTGCTATCCAGCTTCGAGATGCAAAGTGCCCTACTGTGTTACCAATCTGTTACCCACAACACACGAACCTGTCCACGCGAGAGGTAGCAATTTGACATTAGAAGAGAGGGAATTACAAGGGGAGCATTATGGGAACCGCAACGTTGATCCGAACCGATGAAGAAATTCAAAGAGACGTCATAGCCGAACTGAAGTGGGATGCCCAGGTACAGCCGAACGAGATCGGGGTATGCGTGAAAGACGGCGTAGTCATACTTTCTGGGTGGGTTGATTCCTTTCTGAAGAAGTGGGCCGCGGCAGAGGCTGCCCATCGGGTTCCCGGAGTCAAGGCTGTCGCCAATGATACCGAGGTGCGTTTGCCTAGTGACCGCACAAATGCCGACATAGCGGCAGCCGCTATTCGTGCGCCCGAATGGGACGCCGGTATTCCCTCGTCGGACAAAATTGAAGTCACGGTCTCTAAGGGATGGGTAACCCTTAAGGGAGAAGTCGAATGGCAGTACCAAAAAGAGGATGCCGAGCGCGTTGTGCGCCGCCTGTCTGGCGTTAAGGGAGTCAGCAATCTGATCGTTGTCAAGCCTCGCACCACCGCTTCGGAGCTAAAGAAGAAGATTGAAGAGGCGCTCGTGCGCAATGCGCTGATTGACGCGAATCGGATTACAGTCGAAGTACAGGGCACCAAGGCTATTTTGAAAGGAACCGTACGTTCCTGGGCTGAAAAAGAAGAGGCGGAACGTGTTGCGTGGCTGGCGCACGGAATCACTTCCGTGAAAAACCGCATTACACTTGAGATCTAATGACTACGAGTACTTCAATCAGACATCGTTGTTCTTGTGGGTTTTTATGAAGCCCAGCACTGAAGCCGGTGAGCACGTCCATGTCGCGCACCTTGCCTGACTGCATTGTATGGGGGCGAGCTCCTTGCGAAGCCGCCTTCCATTGTGCCTCGATTTGAGCCCTAATGCATCCAGCATGGCTTCAATGCGTCGCGTCGGAATACGTAGATTGTGCACCAGCTTAGGAGAAGGATTCTTCGGAAATTTATTTAAGAGCTTTCGCATCTTCCGCAGAGGCTTCTGCAATTTGGCTGGAACGAGTGGCATGTTGACTCAGGTGTTGAAGCTAAGAAGCGAAACAAGAAGAGTTTATGGATTTCTACGCGCGCGCGATCTTCCCGAAGATTCACTGAGTGCTGCAATGGACTTTTGGCAGATCGTAAAAAAGCGATTCATGTGCAGGAGTTATTTGGATCGCGATGTTCCGAACGAGGTGCTCGATCGCATCCTAGAGGTTGTGGACCATCTTCCCTCGGCTGGACATACTCAACCTCAGGAACTCATTGTTATCCGAAATCAGAACACAAAGGAGAGCCTCGCTTTGGCCGCGCTGGGGCAGCGCTATGTGGCGGAGGCGCCATTGGACATCGTGGTCGTCTCCGATACTCGGCGCTCCAAACAACGCTACGGTAGACGCGGCGAAGAATTCTACAGCATTGTGGATGGCGCGTTCGCAGCAATGCTTCTCATGCCCGCCTGCATCAATGAGGGACTCGGAGCAGCCTTCGTTGGAGCATTCGATGACGAAGCAGTCCGGGCGGTGCTCCAGTTGCCCAATGTCGTCCGACCAATCGGAATTATCTCTATCGGGTATTGTGCAGAGAAAGGCGACAAATTGTCGCGATTATCAAGGCACAGAATTATTCATTACGAAACCTGGGAGGAGTGAATGCAGGCACCTATCGATACTTGGCCGCGTACGATTCGGCGCAAGCTATGCCAGCATCGCTGATTCTTCGTAATCCGTAAGGCGTATTGACGAAGCAAATTGAAGTGATGTATGTACGGTGTTTAGGCTGAAGCTGCTTTAGGTTCAGCAACCCACTCGGGTTACCAGTGTGGCGTCCCTCCCCTTTTAGGACTCTTGATTCGGGCGGGTTGTCCTTACGAAACCCAACAACCAGATTCCGCGCTAGGAAGGAATAATGTGGGACAAACTCACGGCTCGCGAGAAGCAGGTTGCCGAACTACTCCTGCAAGGCTGTGATAACGACGAAATTGCGAAAATTACCGAAATGGGGATACGCACAGTTAAGGCGCATTTTGGCAGGATGTTTCTCCGGTTCCAGATCTCAGGCGGAGTGAAGCGGGTCAAGCTTGCAACGTTGTTGTATCGGAGTCAAATATGCCAGAAAGAGCCAATTGGTCTGCTCCCTGAGAACAAAGGAACACCGTAGCGTGAAGCTGGTAGCCTACGCAGATTGCTGAAATGATTGTTGACCGACCGGTCCGGGTTGCCCGAGGAAACTTCGCAATCATATCCAGGCGTGAAGAGCTTGGACTTCGCTTTTGGCTTAGACTCTCGAATATTCGGGAGACTGGCAAATTTCAGTACTCGACTACTTAGCTGTGCGTTGGACCACAGATTCCAAGTCTCTACAGTGCTCGCGGAACACAGAAATAGCAGGGCGTTTCCTGCCGCGCTTTTTTCATTTTCATCAATGACGTCTATACCCGCTTGTCAAAGCACTTCCAACGTCCAATTTCGTCCCCAGGCTCTAACTTGCTAGGTGTGCATCCACACAGCTGGGAGATGCGCCAGAAATCGCTCACGCGGCGGACGCGGATGGATCACGAAAGTATCCGCTCTCTCTCATATCCATCAGGAGCCCGAGTTGCTCTGGTACGGGAGTTGAACCGCCTGATGGAGGTGAAGCAGGAACGACTTGACCGGAAGCAAATAATGGACCACCCCAATAAACGGGATTGGCAGCAATCGGGGATGACATCTCCGCAAGAAAAATGGCTCCTGAACGAGCCGGATGACTAAACAACCACATCATGATTGGGGCAGATTCCAGTGCGGCACGCAAAGGCGCAAGACTGCAGAGGGGAGCAAGACTCGAATACCGTGGGCTGGATTAGTCGGCGGCCTTTAAGAGCTGCCTGATTCGTTCCAAGATTCTGTTCACACGCCTCCTAGTCGCTTCGATCATCCATGACAATTGTTGTTGGCTGGCTTGGGCGGGCGGCTGATCCGAGGCTTTGTCTGGGCCCATACTGCACCTCCAACTTCGGACACCTTTTAGGATACTCTTTTGGGTGCTGTGGCATTCGGGGAGGGTAGAGGGCATGATTACTGCTTCGGCCCCAAGTTGTCAATTCTGGATTCAAGCACGGCGAGAATAGTATTTACTTCATAGATTAAACCCGCCACCTTATCAAGGTCGGGTTCCGTTGCTGCGTATTCACGCAACAGTCGCAGTGCCTCGCTGATTGTTAAATTCTTGGACATTTTTTAGGCTGCCTCCCTTTAGGGCAAGTCTGCATTCAGGGAAGCAAATCGCCAACGGTACTTCAGCCCTAAGGGTCGTAACTTCAGTTTGTTCCGAAGTAACTCAAGCGACTTCGGAGCGCATCTGTAGAGATGCCGCTCCAGTTCAAACCCAAACTCCCGGTGAAAGTTTGCTGCCTGATGGCTACGCAGCCGGGCCGTGAGAAATTCCGTCCTCAGGCGCTTGAGAGTTTTTGCAGTCAGGTCTACCCCGCGGGCTGGGTTGTGCAGTTGCTCGTTGACGCCGACCCCCACCTGACACTCGGCGCAAAGCTCAACCGCATGGCGGTATCCACGACCGCTGACTATTTGGTTACATGGGATGACGACGATCTTCATAGCGTCACCCGTGTTCAACGCCAGATAGAACCCTTGCTCGACGGCTACGACTACAGCTGGACGAGCACGATCCATTACCACGATCTTGTAACTGACGACCACTGGATTTACCAAGGCCAGCCCAAGTTTTGGCTTGGTGGATTAGCTTTTCGGCGGACGCGCTGGGAGAAGCAGAAATTCCTCGACATCACTATCGGCTGTGACACCCGCTGGGAACAGTCAGCACAGCGGATTTCAAGGCCCAGTATTTTGACATAGCCGATCCGGAGCTTTTCGTGGCTGGGATGCACTCCGGCAATTCCAGCCCAAAAAACACGAGCACTTCTTCTTGGTCACCCGCTAAGCTGCGGCAGTTTCCGAAGGTGCAGCAGTAGTGAGCACACTCGCAGCCGTGACGATCCTAATTACCAGCTTTTTGCGCCCGGGCTATTTGCGGGAGTGCGTGCGAGGCATCAGAACGCAATTGCCTGAATGCCAAATCCTGATCGTGGATGACAGTGGCGGCAAAGTGTCCCCAACACCCTACCTCGATGTGCCTAATTGCCGATTCGTGATGATGCCGTTCGATTCCGGTCTCAGTGCCGAGCGCAACCGTGCGTCCAGCTATGTGAGACGCCGCTCCTGCTTATGGGATCGGAAGATTTCGATTTCAGCACGATGGAAGTTCGCCAAGGTATCGACAAACTTCTGGATGTGATGAACAGCCATCCGGAAATTGCAGTTTCTGGCGGCCGCCATCAAAACAATCCCTACGAAGGATTCCTCGAATACAAACCCGGTGAGTACATCAAAGAACATCGCCTCACAGTTCATCCACAACTGGTCTTAGCGCCAGTTGATTTGATGGTGAATTACTTTCTCGCCCGTGTGGATGCCATTCATGGCCTTCCATGGGACGAACGGATGAAAATCGGCGGCGAACACGGTGATTGGTTCCTCGAAATGAAGCAGCAAGGCAAAAAAGTCTTGTGGGTAAACGGCGTCAAGATCAATGCACAGCCGCACGATCCTGCGAAGCAACGTCCTGAATATCCGAGGTTTCGTGGGCGTGCCAAAGAGCTAGGTCACAAAATTTTCCTCGACAAACGAAATATCAAAATCTATCGAGGATTCGATAATTAAGCCGCTGATCGCCGTGATGTCATGCCATGCGAACCTCTGGAATGGCACTTTCTACTAGTTACCCATGTGCATTTGTTTTATAGTTCGTGACTCTGTTTCAATCTGAAGTTCGCTGGAATGCCAGCGGCATCCATTGCCGTCTTGAATCGCAAGGCATCGACGTGCGATAGACCAGCGGCTTCTACGTGGAATTCACCGTTGGAATCCTCACGCAATAAAATCTGCTTCGACTTCTCGATATCAAGCTTTCCTGTAGCTATGAGTGCTGAGACAAACTTTGCAAACTTATCTGCCGTTTTCATATTGACCTCGTTCGAAATATAACTGCGTACACTATACCGTTTGTAAATCTATCGAGAGTCGGGCGTGCAAAGGAACCTCGATAGACATACAGAGGGATGAGAACAAGGGGATGGCCGTCAGGCCGACGTGCAAGCGGCGGGATTTCTGCACGATTCTATCAGTTACGAATGCGGTACCGAACAACGTCAGGGTAGAATTCACTCCAGCTAACGCTACAAGCGTGGCTTCGCGATCATCGTTCCACTGCGTCCTCTTCCGGGCGGACGCCGCTTGGCCGCGGCTCGGGAGGAGGTTTCGGACTGCGCCGGTTTCGCGCCAAACTAATCCCAACCGCACTTTGGCACTCACAGCGCTTTCACTCACGCCCTGCCACCCTCCTCCGGCCTCCGTCCGGCTCCCCGGCCAATTCTGGTATTGGGACAAGGGCGACTTGGCGGTTGTAGGCCGAAGGTTTGCGATAGCCGATCTCAGATTCTGGCGCTTCTCGGGCTTTGGTGCGTGGCTCCTTTGGGCAGGAGTACATATCTACTTCCTGATCGGGTTTGCCAATCGGTTGCTTGTCACTTTACGCTGGGCGATGTCCTTTCTGACGAACCGCAGAGCAGCGAGAATTTTCCCCCATGAGCATGATCGTATTGAGGTGATGAATGTCTTGAACACGGAACCTGTGTCTCAGGACTCCCCTCCTGAAGAAAAAACGGCTTAAATTCCATGGGGCCGAATACGGTTTTTGGCGAGCCTTGCACTTGGGCTTAACCGTCATCAGTTTTGGCATGTGATGCGGTCGTTTCTGGAAATGCCGCCGCCCACGACTTAGAAAAAGAATAAGCCTCGATTCATCCCTTCATCAATCGGAGACATACCCGCGTTGCTTTCCCGGATTCGGACCAACTTCAATTTGCAGCCGCACTAGCGGACCATGAAACTGGCCTCCGTAGATGTCAGTGTCTTCTATATCCCCAGAGAAGATATGTCTTGGAATTGTGATTTTGATCGCAAGAAGGTTATCAATACGAAAGAAGCGCACCTGAGAAATTTCGATTTTATAAAGCTGCGCAATGTTTTCCGCACAGAGCACATCACTATCAAGCACTCTCTCGAAACCATCGAAATCTTTGAACATAATGTCAAAGGTCAGCTCAAACGGGCCCGCATTCTTGCTGCGAATGAGTTTTGTCAATTGCCACAATTCTTGCATTTCTCTCCTTCTAGGGCGCTGTAGGCTGCTGCAGCTATAAGCTCTCGACGGACATTTTGAAGGGTTCACAAGGATCTTCTAACCGCCACACGTGGTTGGCACAAAACTGGTACACGGGGCCGGCATCGATTCCTCCAGGGGAAAAAGGATAAGCGAAATTGCTGATCAGACCCTGGTGTTCAGGGATAGGGTTGTGTAATCCAGTGTGCGAGACAATCGGAATGATGTCAGCCGCGAGCCTCTGCGAAGATGCCACAACATCGATCACGAGGCCGACTTCATGGCCTTCCTGTTCCGTCACAGGTTCCGCCTCTCCAAGAGAGCCATTGCGACCGTAGACTCGAAATCTCACACTGTACTGGTCGCTCCGAAGTTTCAGACTATCTTCGACCTTGCGTTCGACCACAGAGCGAACTGTGGAAAGAAAAGGCTCAAGTTGCCGAAGAACCAGAGGATCTCGTATTCCAGCGATAACGATTGAACGGTAGCCCACCAAAGCAGCTCCCTCGATACGCACAGTGTATGTGGCGGAGGGTACAAAGCGGGAACCTGTAACCCGAACCGCGCGATCGCTCGCCGCCTCAAATTTGGCATGGCTAGTATCTAACATTCCACCAGATTCAACGAGATGATGAGGGTCTCCAGATTCATACAGAGTGTGAGCAGCCACACTCTGAGGCGTACATCGAAGAGCAGGGTTGGGAGGTTCGACGGTGAAACCGCCTTGATCGAGCTCCGCTGCCATGCAGTCGGGGTACAGGCGCTGCGCCGCGCTCGCCGCTCCACACTCGAGAATTTTGCCAGCATGAAACGCCACTTCTCTAGGAATTCCTCTGAGAACTGGCAAGGCGGCGTAAATTGCGACGTCGCTGCATCGTCCCGCAATTACAACTTGTGCGCCGGCGCTCAGTGCTCTTTGTATCGGCTCAATCCCCATCATGGCAACGAATCGTTCAGCGCGCAGAATGTCTTCTCGCTCCAAACGGGGAGCAGGCGAGAGTGGACTGATCTCGCCCTTACGCAGTGCCTCTGCGAGCACGTCTTTCTCGATTTCGCTGTCGATCGCCGCGAGTTTAAAGTGCCAGCTATTTTCGGTTGCCAGTTCTCGCACGATTTCGAGCGTCCACTCAAGGTGAGGACGGCCACCCGCGTGTCCGGCCGTACCTACTATGACGGGAATACCTGCGCTCAGTGCCTCTCGGAGTATCAGGCGAAGATTTCTTTTTACGCCTTCGCGCGGGCCGCGCGCTTGCCCGGAGCCCAGGTAAAACGGGCCTGAATCCGTAGTTCCGGCGTCGCACCCTACAAAGTGCGCGCCATCTTTGACCGCGCCAACGAGAGTCTCCTCACGGAATCCTGTACTTAGATTGCCGGTGGCCGCTATAGCTCTCACTTTCTGAATCAATCCCGTCTCCTAGGCGAGCACCTGGTTTGTCTTAACTCCGGGTTAGCACTCGCCTCCCAGGGCCCATTACTGAACTCAGCAACACTCGCTAACAGGGAATCTGCGTCGATAGAGTTTTACAGTGCTGAAAGCTTATTCAGAATATAGGCGCGAATATTGTCGATATGTCGCTCCATACAGGCCTTGGCTCGTTCGCCATCATGCTCCAGAAGAGCGGAAATGAGCGCCAAGTGCTCTTCACAAACTTGCGTTCGGCGTTCCGATGTTTTCATGAACAAGCGGGTAAATAGCCTGGTGCGCTTACCCATGTCTTCTGTTATCGAGGCAAGCACGCTATTACCTGAAGCATGTACTACACAGAGATGCAACTCACGACCGAGCTCTAGCGTTGCCAGGCTGCTTGATTCGTCTCCGGCAGCAACGGCCATAATGCGGTCCCGAAACCCCGAAAGCTCCTCGTTCGAGACACGTCCCGCCGCCCGTCGTGCGGCTTCGCCTTCCAGTAGGCGCCTGACGCTCAGGATGTTGAGGAAGTCCTCAATTGACATTGGACAGACGACAATCGCTCCTCCTTTTTGTCGGCGTAGGAGTTTTTCACCCTCCAGACGCCGAATTGCCTCACGGAGGGGTGTACGCGAGATTCCAAGCTTTTCAGCAAGCCGGCGTTCCATGAGAACGTCGTTCGGCCGGAGTTCTCCTGAGAGAAGGATATTCATAAGACCTTCGTAGGCTTTGTGGGCAAGAGAACGAAGGTGCGCCGATTCGCGGGAGGGTGGGGCCGACTTGAGCGTTCGGCGGCGAGATCGCTCTTGGGGCCTTTCAACAGCTGATTTCTTCAAAAATCCTCCAACTCACTATTAGCGTCGCTCGCTACTGAATTGGATTTGACTGTACATTAAATTACTGTTGTTGACAACATGGTCCACAGTTGGTATACCACTTGTCGTCTCGCAAATGTTCGAAGACGTGATGGGAAGCGCAGGCGAGACTCGTCGTATATCAGCAGATGGAGTGAACATATTTACGCAAAAGTAGCGAGTGCGAAATCTACAAGGACTGAGGTGACGAGATGCGCAACCTCGAAGTTGCTGCTCGGGCATGGCGGACCATCGTATTTAGGTCTTTCCTGTTCCTATTAGTAGGAACTGTTTCGGCATCATCGCTGCACGCCCAGGTGGTAGGCGGTACCATCCAAGGAACTGTTTCAGACGTGAGCGGCGCTGTAGTTCCCGAAGTGAAGGTCTCCATTAGAAATCTGAAGACCGACAACATCACCACCGTAGTCACCAATTCCAGCGGGTTTTATGCGGTACCAAATCTGCTTCCGGGCGCTTATGAACTGTCCGCGACTGCGACGGGTTTTTCCAGGGCGTTAATGAAAAACGTCGACGTAGCCGTTGGGGACCAGTTGGGCTTAAATCTCACACTCAGGCCTGGCATGGTTTCACAAAACGTTGAGATTACGGCGACCACAACGAAGGTGGATCTAGAGTCCTCGGCAATAAGCAATCAAGTCAACTCCACTACCGTGCGCGAACTGCCGTTGAACGGCCGCGACTGGACCCAGTTGGCAACTCTGGAACCTGGCGTTGACTGATTTCCGACTCAGTTTGCGCTCACCAGCGGTGCAAATCGATGCAACCGTGGTTTTGGATATCAGCTCACGATTAGTGGAGCACGACCAGGAGAAAACAACTATCGTCTTGACGGAGTGAGCATTATTGATTATTCCAA
>JAOAPG010000386.1 GCA_025462785.1 Acidobacteriaceae bacterium | reverse complement strand
GACCAACGACTGCTAATACACAAACGCCGACCCACGCTCTTCGGGGGCCGGCGTCTTAAACTTGAATCAGAATTTCTTTGAATCTAGCTTCCTGGTACCGGAAACTTCGGCGCCCCGCCTTCCACTTCTGCCTGATTAAACACCGCATTCGATCCCATATGCGCCGGCATGGGAGCAAGCATCTGTTCTTTCCGATAAACCAGATTCGTCGCGTTAAAAGTCGCCAGCTCGAAGCCGTGTCCATGCGTAATCGCGTCCGTCGGACAAGCCTCCACGCAATATCCGCAAAAAATGCACCGGTTGTAATCGATGTTGTAAACCTTCGCGTATCTCTCCGCCCCGCTCACCCGGTTTTCTTGCGTGTTCTCCGCGGCCTCGATATAAATGCAGTTTGAAGGACAATTCGCCGCGCACAAGAAACACGCCACGCACTTTTCCAGCCCGTTCTCGTCGCGCTGCAACACATGTACTCCGCGAAAGCGCTCCTGAAACTTGGCTCCCCGCAAAGGTCCCGGCCCATCCGGATAATTTTCCACCTGTGTAGGCTGAAACATCTCCATAAAGGTGATGCTCATGCCCTTGGCAATAGCCGCAATGTCTTTAAGGATCGGCATAACTGATCAGTATACCGGAAGGTGCAAAACTCCCAAAGAATGTCCACCGAATAGCGGTATGCTGAGCATGAGATAACAAAGCGACCGCCCATTTGGTAGCGCTTAACTCAACACTATGTTTTCACAAGAAGCAAAAATGATTTAGTGCTCCGTCGGCGGTTCACGCTTCGGCCGTCCTGGGACAATGTCGCTGGCCATCTCCCTCAATCGGCTTACGTGCTGGCTGAGAGCACAGTTGAGTTGCTTAAGGACGTCGTTCAACTCAGGAGAATCCGGCAGCGCGATGGCCTTGGCACACAACTCTTTTATGCGATCGTCTAATGGTTGATCCATTCTGAGAAGGATCAGAGTCTCATAAAGCGAATCTACGGTTCGATACAGTACTTCCTGTACTCTGGCCTCGCACCGCGCCTCTCCGCTTCCCGCGTTTCCCTGTAATACTACACACCTCTATTCCGCATCCAAGACCGTAAATTGGCCGGTAAAAGAGGGAGAAAGGTTCTATGCCTCAAACCCCGAATCATTCCGCCGCCCAATCAACGTCCCTGGACCGTGAACCCACTCCCCAAATCGACGGACATCCCGTTCATAACCTGATTCTTGCCTCAGCTTACGAGCAAGAACAATCCCTTCTCCGGCCCTTTATTCGCTTCGTAACGTCGGATAAAGGCGAGAACCTCTACGCGCCGGGAGAAAAAATCGAATTCGGTTACTTCCCCAACGCCGGGCTAGTCTCCATCGTGGTTAACACAGTCCAAGGCGGCACAATCGAAGTAGGCGTAGTCGGTAAAGAAGGATTTATAGGTTTACCCATATTGTTCGGATTGTATTCAAGCCCTCATTGCGCCGTAATTCAAGTCCCTCCGGGTGAAGGATTTCGCATCAAGGCCGCCGACCTGCAAAATATTCTGCGCCAGTCTCCGGACCTCGAAACCCGGCTTTACCGTTATAGTTTTCTTCAGGGACTGATCGTTGCGCAAATTGCCGCTTGCCATCGCCTCCACGAGGTCGATCAGCGTCTTGCACGCTGGCTGCTCATGTCTCAGGACCGCCTGGGTAGCAATTTCATATCGTTAACCCAGGAATTTCTGGCAGAGATGTTGGGAGCCTCGCGTCCCACGGTGACCCTGGCCGCCGGCATCCTGCAGCGGTCGGGTGCGATTCAATATACTCGTGGCAAGGTCACCATCCTTGACCGGCAGCTGCTCGAACAAGCCGCCTGCGAATGTTATGGAGTCATTCGCAACCTCAGCAAAGATCTCGGCCTCTAACATGCGCTCATAAAAGAGTTAAAACATTTTCGCCACTAACGTAACGCAGCTGACCGACAAAAGCGCCTTCCGATGTGTATCTTCAGAACGCATGAACATCGAAAAGGAGCACTGGATTGACCTATACCGCGCGGCACTACTCGAACTCGACCCTGAAAAGCTTCATCAGCGAATTGCAGAAGCAAATAACGCGATTCGCATGCGAGTCGAACTCCTCTCTATGGACAGCGGAGGCACTCCTGAAGAGCGGCAAGCCCTGTCTGATGCGCTGCGCGCGCTTGAGACATTGCGAACCATGGGTTCCGATCGGAACAGTCGCAGTTAATGGCCTGTGGCTATCCGGGCATTCCGACCCACCACAACACCTTCCCAACTATTCTCCACTCATGGCTCAATGACACGGGCTCATGATCACGGTTGTCAGGAACCAGCATGTCCACATGCCCCACGTGGCGCAGCCGCGAAACTACCAAGCCGTACTGATGACAAAAAGCAACAATCACTTTGTCCTTTAACTTGGCTCGTTCTTTTTGCGCCCTATCCACCACAATGATGTAGCCATCGTGCAGCAGAGGTCCCATGGAACCACCCTTCACTCGCAGAGAGCTGGTCAGTGTGGGATTGGGACACCATACACTGGGCGCTGCTAACATGCTTTCCGGTTCAACCAGGTTGAAATCAAAATGCGGAGAGCCAACTTCCCTTCCAGCAGCCGCGAGCAGGGGCAACACTGGGATAGCGATCAACGAAGGTTTTCCCGTCCCTTTTTGTCGGGCACCCGCTGCCACAACCTGCAACACGGGAAGCGAACTCTTCTGCTGTTGCTTTCGCAATTTAGGCAGAACATGCAAAACGTCATCGCTGCTGAGCCCGGCTTTCCCCCAGAAATACCAGCATCCCTCTTTGCCGGCTAAGTTTCCTAGCAAGACACATGCATCAGCGGGAGCAGGCTGCACTCCGCGCTCCCATCGCGAAACTGCCATGGCCGATGCATTAAGCCGGCGGCCCAGTTCCGATTGACTTAGTTTGAGACGCTTTCGCAGTTGGATTATGCGGTTCGCTAGCTCCAGAGAAGCTTTGTTCGTCATGGGACCCTCGGCGCTTGTATTTGTCAGAATGCGCAGAGGACCATCGCCAGGCAGGCGCGGCGGAAGAGTGCGAAAGAGACTGATGATAAGTATAGGCCACCCAGTGGCTGCTGTCTCCGCACCCAAACCTGTGTCTATGGCGCTTTGTCACGTTTCGTGCGTCTCACTTCGCTGGTTTATCATTCCGGTTAAATCACTTGCGTGAGAGTTGCACATGAAACCCAAGCATGGCAAAGAAACTCCCATAGAACGTATCTTCCGCGAGGTTGTAGGACGGAAGATGAACCAGTCCGAAAAACGCATACTCCTGCGCTCACCCCCGAAATCTCGCGTCCATAGAAAACACCGTCCACCCTCTAAACGACCTCACGGCGAAACATAAAGTTCTCGGAGCCCCTTTGTGATTTGTCATCCTGACTTCGCTGGCTTGGCGAACGAAGAACCTGCGCTCGTCCCCG
>JAOAPG010000376.1 GCA_025462785.1 Acidobacteriaceae bacterium | reverse complement strand
CTACTTCACCCTCTTCCAGCACGCGCAGCAGCTTGGCTTGCATGGCCAACGGCATATCGCCGATTTCATCGAGGAAAATGGTTCCGCGGTCGGCGTGTTCGAATTTTCCGAGGTGACGCCCGGCTGCACCGGTAAATGAACCCTTCTCGTGACCAAACAGTTCGGATTCGATCAACTCAGCCGGAACTGCTGCACAGTTTATTGCTATAAATGGCCCGGACGAGCGCGGGCTCTTTTCATGCAGAGTGCGAGCTATTAGTTCCTTGCCGGTTCCAGTCTCGCCGAAGATGCAAACTTTGGACTCACTGGCGGCCACGCGTTCAACCTGCGCCATGACCCTTTCCATCGTGGCCCCTGTCCAGATGATTTCGTGCGCGCCAAGTCTTTGCCGAAGCTGTTGGTTCTCGGTTTCGAGGCGCTGCACTTTAAGGACGTTCTCAAGCGTCAGCAATAATTTGTCTGTGGAGATCGGTTTTTCAAGAAAGTCGATCGCCCCGAGTTTGGTGGCGCGGACAGCCATTTCAATGTGCGCCTGGCCGGACATCATTACTACTGGAGTGTTGATGCCCTGCTTTCGCAACTCCTCAAGGAATGCCAAGCCGTCCTTTCCGGGCATTACCACGTCAGAAAAGATGAGATCGAAATGTTGTGATTTCGAAAGCTCGAGCGCTTTAGTGGCGTTGTCGCACACTGTCGCTTCATGTCCTCCCAAACGGAACGCACGCGACAATGAAGCCAGCGTGTTCGCCTCGTCATCCACGATGAGCAGATTTGCTTTTTGCGTCAATGGTTCCTCAGTGGATAACGCTGGAAGCTCGTGTTGCCTGATTGTGTGTCTACAGCTTGTCCATATTTGGTGGCAGTTCGATCACGAAAGTCGTCCCGAGGGACGGCATGCTCCGTACACTGATTTTCCCACCGTGATCGCTAATAATCGACTGAACGATCGCCAATCCCAGCCCTGTTCCCTGGGTTTTGCTGGTGTAGTAGGGCGTGAACAGACGTTCGCATTCTTCTTGCGTAAGTCCAAGTCCAGTATCGGAGACTTCTATGCTTGCTCGCTCACCAGCCTGTCGTGTACCTAACCTCAGGGTTCCGCCTTCAGGCATTGCGTCCATTGCATTCAATACCAGGTTCGACAACGCCCGATGTAGTAAATCTGGATCGGCGGCTATCGGCATCATAGGATCAGTGAGTTCCAGTTTACATTCGATAGGCTTGTGATCCGGCATATTCAATTGGGCATGAAACAGTCGATCCAAGTTTCGCAGGATATCGTTCAGATCCACCGGCTGCCATTGTGGTTGCGGCATTCTGGAAAACTCGCCGAAGCGCGTGATGATGTTCTTTAGATTCGCTATCTCGGCAAGCAGAGTTGACGAGCTCTCCTGGAAAATTTCTTCGAAAACCTGGGCGCTCTGTTCGTGCGCTCGTAACAAGTTTTCGACGGTCAACTGGAGAGGGAATAGTGGATTTTTCAATTCGTGCGCGAGACGTCTGGCGAGTTCGCGCCACGCGGCTACTCTCTCGGATTGCACGAGGCTTTCTCTCTGTTCAAGCAATTCATGAGTCATGTGATTGAAAGCTCCTGCTAGCTCGCCTAGTTCGTCCGAAGAATTGACGGGCACCTGTGCCGTCCAGTTTCCGGCAGTGACTTCGCGAGCTGCATCGGCAAGTCGCTCTACGGGACGAGTCACTCTGGCGGCAGCCCAACCACTGAATAGAATTGCTAACACCATTCCAGCACCGCCGGCCAGCAGAGCGGCGGAGCGGATGTGTTGTTGTAACAGCACATAAGTTCCGCGCGAATTCCCCACCAAAAGGATCCCAAGTAGCTGATCACGTTGGCCAGTAAGAGGGATGGCGTAGACAGCTTCATCTTCTGCCGAGTGGGACGACCAGTGAACGACCGCTTTGGCCTCTCGCCCATTTTGCCGCACCTGATTTATCAGCGGCAGTAGAGGCTCGGAGTTTTGCACCATGCCTGAACTATCGATCAGCAGTTGTGGGGAAAAAGTCTCTCCAGCGTTTTGGTAAAGCATAGCGCGCGTTCCGCTGGATAAGCCCAGACTCGCAAGAAAATCCTTGTCGAGCCTCTGACCACCGACTACGTATAGCGGAGCGTCGCCTAGAGTAACCACCCTTATAGCCGAGAGGCTCAAGGCCGCGCCATCAGGCAAGTCCTCCTGGCGGAGAAATATGTCGTTGTTCGTCGATGCGAGGCTAGGCAGAGCTTCTTTGTAACCAAACTTTGCAGGCGATTGCGCTGAAGACACAACTTTGCCTTCGCTATCGAGAAATTCGAGGAAGTCTAGCCGCTGGTTTTCCGCGATAGTTTTCGCTTCATTTAGGTACGTGCCGTAGTCGGGAGCACCGTGATTTAGCGCCACCGCCATACGGGTTGAAGCGTCGCCCTTTGCGATTGCTTCAACGAGGCGTCCGACTTCTTCCCCGCGGAGGTCAAATTCATGGCGGAATTCTGTCACTAAAGTCGCGGTACGAAGTTCATCCGCCTGCTCGAACGTGTGACGAGTGAGAACTGATGTGATCCATGCGACCGCCGTGACGGACACGAATACTGTTACTGCAAAAACCGCTAACAGTTTGCGACGGTACTTCATGGTTTTTCTGTGCCACTCTGTTCGGGGCTAAGCCACACATCTTGTAAGCGCCAGCCTCCATCAAGGGTCTGCACCCAATCACGGACGCTAGCCCGCGCGTCGGAAGCGGTCCGCAAATGCAGAAGAGGAATTACCTCACGTGATCGCAGCAGGCTGCTTTCCGTTCGATATAGATCATCGAGAGAATCGCTAGCGAACTTTGGTCGCGGAAGAGGGAGCATCTGGGCGAGACTCATAATGGCAACGTGCGGATCCAGAGAAACTATTGGGACGCGTACCAGTCGCAGGTCGGCAGTGCTGGTTGTGAGTTGCAAAAGCAGTCCAGCGTCCTTAGCGTTGAGAGCAATTCTTTCGGCAACCAGCCGCGCGATGGGGTCCGCTGCATCATAACTCAGAGTCCAGGGCTTTTACTGGCGGGCCTCCGCGAACTCCTGTCGTGCGCGCGCCAAGTCTACGTTGATTGGAAAAATAAAACCGTATCCCGTCATCCAGTTTGGCAAGAGGGCGGCTGAAGACTCACCTCCGCCTTGGAGCACTACGCTGTTCAATGCGTTGCGATCGATGCTCAATGCGAGAAGCTCTCGCAGGTGCGTGTCTTCCCGGGATGAGCGATCGGCGTTAAAGACTAGCGCCATCAATTCGACAGGAGCAGAAATCCCAATTCTATAATTCTCGGTCGAAGTCAGATGCCCCACCGGAGCAGCCTCGATAAGCTGGGCTCTCCGCAGATCAAGGGCGATCGCCTGCTCGCGTAAACTTTGACCCAGCTCAATCTCAATAGAGTCGACAAACGGCCGGCCAGCCCAGTAATCGTTCCTGGCAGTAACAATAAGATTCTTCCCCGGGTCCCACTCGGAAACCACAAAAGGCCCCGTACCGCTCGTCTGCGTGCCTTGCCGTTTGACAATGCTATTTCGCGGGAGCGCCAGCTCCGCTGCAAGATTCGGATCGGGGGAGTCGGATTCAACTATGACTGCTTGGTTTTCAGGGAAAATTTTCCAATGCGGATTCGAGACGCGCAGAGATCCGGCTACGACTTCAGCCGTAACCGGACTTCCATCGCTAAACGTTACACCGCTGCGTAATGTG
Source organism: Acidobacteriaceae bacterium (assembly GCA_025462785.1). Taxonomy (GTDB): domain Bacteria; phylum Acidobacteriota; class Terriglobia; order Terriglobales; family Acidobacteriaceae; genus JAOAPG01. The sequence goes on along the minus strand of JAOAPG010000376.1, from coordinate 12,446 downwards.
AATTGCCAACGCTGATAACCAGGGTCGGCATGCCAGGAGGTTGCGAGCGCCGCTTGCACAGTTCCGTGATCGCCGAGCGAGACCAGCGGGTCGAATAAAAGCCGCGATAAATTAGTCCTGGCGAACCAGTCGCTCTGACTTGAATCTATGGGGTCAAGGGAGGTTGGGGCAGCTCGCATGGCGACCTGAAGCGTTCCTCCATAGCGTGGACGGGTGGCTGCAACCATGACTGTTGCTGGCAAAAAGCTATTGACTACAAGTAATAGTGAGAAGAAACGCTTCATATGTTTCCATTTCCGCATTGTGCAAAACAACGAGTGCCCCATTACCTTCTGGGCTTGTCCATAGTGCGGTAATGTTGCCGCTAAATTCGATTCGCGCGCTTACGGCCACAGGTTCGCGATCTGGAACCTCAAAGGCTTGCGCGATATCATTCGCTAAATCAGCATTGCCCGAAGCCAGCACCTGCCAACCTGATCCGCAACTGCTATGGATCCCGGCGATGTCGCTGCCCCAGTGAAGCTGAGGCGCAGCCCGATCCGTAATACCGTCGAGGAAATTGATCTGTCCATCCAGGGTTGCAAAGAGCCACAGGGTGTATTTGTCGCGCGGAAGCGCCGCCACTGAGTAAAACGCCGACGTCGCCGTTTGCTTTCCAAGTCCGGGTGAAAGCGCGCCAGTGAAGAAATTCCGTGTGGACGCGAAGAACGCGTTTAATGCCGGCTGGTCCGACATGCCGGGAGTTAAGGGCCAGGGATCGTCGCTGGCATAACAATTCATTGATAAAGGCGCACTGATCGTACTTCGGCAGAAAACTCCTGGCAGGAACGCATCGAATAAGTGGTCTTTGCGCAGAACCAATCGTCCTCGCAGATCACGGGGCCACGGGTGCGAATGGTCAATGGCTAATATTTGGTCCTGTTGCCAATGTCCGCCTTGGGAGCTGTAGATAGTAACAGCGCTGGGATCGAGAACAATCATGTGCTGAGGATTGCCGCTCACGATGGCTACATCAAGGATGCGAGTTGATTGGCTCCATAATTGCGATTTGTGAATTGTCATTGCCGCTGCTTGAGCGGTCTCCGGGCCTCTCGCTGGCCGCGGCATAGAGACCATTACAACGGAGTTCTCATTTGAACCCTGATGAATCTCAGCGACCCAAACATAATGTTGCAGATCTTCAGACAATGAGATTTGGACTGTAGCGGCGGCCTGATCGGAATTCACTGCACGAACTCCCAATGTTGCGAGCTCCGTGAGAAGTCCACGATGAATCTGATCGACTTCGGTGCGACCGAGCGAACAGCGGTTCGTGACTTCTAGCGCAACTGCTCCCGGTCCGGTGACTGAGGCTATTTTCCCAGCCATTTCTTGTTCTGAGCTTTTCCAATCCGAGGCCGACAAAAACGTCACGTCCAGTAAAACGAGCAGAAGGGCGGCGCTGGCGCGAACGATGCGTAAGGATGAAGCGAGCATGTATGGATTGCGTGCATTATAGCCCGCGCTGTGGTTGGTTTTTAGCATAACGCCCTGTACTGGTTAGAGTCGCTACTTTACTCAAATGTTCCGGCGTATGGTCATCCGTTCGGGCTAGGCGCATTTGAGATACCCCAAAGAGCCGCCCAGACGCACCTTGCCGACTTCACTTTTGTTGAGGGTCCTCCGAGTCTTGGACTTGGCTGCTGTGATTCGCCATATTCATGCTGTGTAACACGTCGTTGGCGAAGAAGAACTTGCCGTCCGCCGGTACCATCATGATCTGCAGCTTGTCGGAAAGGCGCTCGGCCACGATCTTGTTGATCAGCAGCGGATTCTGCTTCAGGATGGCTCCTTCGCTCGTCATGCGCACGGCATCGGCGGCAGCGGTGACCCGGATGCGGTCGGCTTCGGCATCGGCCAGTAACTTACGCCGCTCCATCTCCGCCTTACTGTCAATTACCTTGGCTTCCGCCATTGCCTCGGCGTTCTTAACCGTGGTCTCCTTGCGAGCTTCAGCTTCCAGTTTCGATTGCTCGATTTGTTTTTGTTTCAGTGGCAAGGTGTATTGCATCGCGTCTGACTCGGCTTTGGCCTGCAGAACCTTTACCTGAGCTTCTCCTTCTGCCTGCTTTACCTGTTGGGCTTTCGTGGCTTCCGCCTCGAGTTCGGCAATCCTCACTTGCTTCTGCTGCATCTCCGTCTCGACTCCCATGCGATCGTTCTCTTGCTCTTTGAGGAGCAGCGTCTCGAGACCCTTTGCATATTCCGGAGGAAGTTGAATGTCCCGCAACATGACTTCTTTTACTATGATGCCGTCGAGTGCAAGCTTTTGCGTTATTACATCCGACGCTCGCTTGCGGATCTCTTCTCGCTTCGTTGCGAAGACTTCACGCACGGTGTAGTTCGGCACCAACTCGCGCCATGCACTCGCGACTACCGGAGGCACGATTTCCTTTTCGATCGGTTGTGGCAAATTGCTCTGGATGTAATCTAGCCGCTTCGGATCGAGCCTATAGCGCACCGTAATGGCGAGACCGAGCGTGAGTCCCTCCTTGGCTTGGACTCGAAGCGGCTCCGATTTTGCGCTGGGCGCGGATGAGGACTTCACCGCTGTGTCTTCCAGGGCACCTGTAGTGAAGAGCTGATCCCGCGTGTCGAATAGCGATACGCTCTCCGCCATCGGCGCTACAAAATGTGCACCTGGGTAAAGAGTGCCTGGCAATGTCCCGCTGGTTTGGCTGACGCGCACTCCGGCCATGCCGCTAGGAACCACGATGATTCCCGCTGCGAGAAGCAAAGGACCCCAAGCAAGCAGCGCCAGCGCTAATGCTCCCCGCCAATGCACGTGCGGCACCGGAGGCAGCGGGACTGTTCCCGCCACCGCCATGGCGCGCCTATATTTCATTTCAAGGTAGACGTCGTAACTGAGGATTCCCGCGGCTACGAGGATCATCCCGACGCCGCCTGACATAAGCAGATATTTCAGCAGCAACATACATTCTCCTTTTTTGCCAAACGTTTTTACTCTTGGCGTTCGCGACCTGGTTTGACTTGGGCCGTCTGCCGGACAAAGAACAGGCGGAAGACTTTTCCAAAAATCAGTTCCTCGACTAACAATGCGATTGCGAGTGAGAAAACCATTCCTGCGGTAACTGCGAGTGCTGTCATTACGAGTTGCATAATTCCTCCTCGAAACGTCATGAACTATTAATGGTGGTTACTGGCCGCTAGCGGTGGCCGTGGGCTCCTGGCTCTGAGCTTGTGCCATAACAGAGGCGTCAGTTGCTGCAAAGCCGCCAAAGATCTTTGCGATCTGCTCGTCCCGTTCTGCTCGGATCTCCACCGTGTCTCCGGTCCGAACCATCTCGAATAGCTTTACGACGTCGCTGTTGCGAAGACGAATGCAGCCGTGGGACGCAGCATGTCCGATCGAGTGCGGCTGGTTGGTGCCGTGGATTCCGTAGCCCTTTTGGTTCAGCCCCATCCAACGGGGACCGACGGGATTGTCGTTTCCGGCTGGAACCGTCGTGCCAGAGTGATAGTAGGTCGGATTGGCGACTCGGCTGACAATTTCGAACTCGCCCTGCGGACTGGGGCTTATAGGGGCGCCGACTGCGACTGGAAAAATCCGTAGAATTTTTCCGTCTTCGAGGACCGCGAGTTTGCGATCAGTGAGGCTGACTACAATCTGGCGGCGAATTCGCGTGCTGGCGGTGGTAGCCAACTGGGAGGCCTGATCTTGAGCGATCGCTCGATTGGTCAGAGTGACCGCAAGTGCAATCAATCCGCTGACCAGCAGTACGCTTGACTTACTTCGATTGCAGTCCATTCTGTGCCTCCGTCGCGCTTGCGCATAACGAAATGGCAGGTTGGGAGCCGTAGACTATATAGTTGAAACTGCGCAACTTATCGGCTTGTCGAAGTGGAAAGACTGTGGCAAACAGCAAACAGTGTGTCAGAAGCAACACTAACTTTAGTGAGGTCAATCGGACCCTCCGGTGAGGCGGTCCTTAGGCCGACTCGCCGCTTTGGTTTCGGGGGCTCATGAGCGGGTCGATAGATTTGCTGCAGCAGACTCGGTCGAAGTTTCCGCGCAACGCGGGTAACTGCAAGAATCTACCGGTTCTTGCGGATTGGTACATGGGCTTGCACGACTCATACATCGGCCAAGCCTTCAACTCCCGATGGATCGGGTTCCTTGTTGTTGACCGGTTAACCGACATCCATGTAAGTCTTCTGTCAAGGAAAAACGCGGGTGCCTAGGCGCGCTCGGGAGAGCGCGCATTCCTTCGAATGCAGAACCGCTCAGCTCGCATTTTGCCTCTCGGCGGGGTTCCTGCTTTCGCAGAACCAGACATCCATTCCCTGTCTTGGGCCCCGGGGCCGTCACAGAAGATTGAGTGTGTGTTCTCTGCCAGTCCCGAAACAGTCATCGACGCTCGCCGAGAACATTCGCTGGGGAACGGTTCACCCCTGTTCCTCCGAGTTCTGATTGCACCCGACGTATTCAGTACTCTGCGGGAGCATTAACAGTGATCGACACTCTGCCCGTTCAAACATGTGGCGCGCGTTGCGCACAATCCCATGCGGTACAACTATCTCTTACGGTCAACTCGCCAACCAAATTGGTCGACCCAAGGCTGTCAGAGCGGTCGGCCTGGCGAATGGCGCAAATCCGATCGGAGTGGTTGTTCCTTGTCACCGTGTCATCGGAGTTTATGGTTCGCTTACCGGATATGGCAGCGGTATGGAGCGTAAGTCTTGGCTCCTAAAACATGAATCGAGCGCCAGGCAACAGCAGATTGTCGTTACACCAGCCACAAATGATCTTTTAGTGAGGCGATGAGCATTCCAGACGCGATTGTGAGTCTGGTCTACGTTAGGCTTCCTTCATTACTGGACCTTCTTGCGATTGTCCGAACGGACGGGCAACGATTCGTCAATGACGAATGTAGCGAACTTCAAAATATCGGCTCTGGACTTGTAAGGGAGGCGTTTGGCTGAGGCCAGCTTCGCAACACCGTGAACCATCGACCAATGTAGGAGCGCTAATTGACGGAGATCACCAATGGGCAATCGTCCTTCATCCTGGCAGGCCTTGACCAATTCAAACAAGGTCCCGAACGCCTGTTCCGCAGCGTCCGCAGAAGCAGGGCCTTTGCGCTTGGAAACGGGGGCGTCGAACATGACTGTAAAGTGTTCCGGCCGGCGCAGAGCAAATTCCACGTATGCCAAGCCTGCGTGCTTCAGTCGATTGAGAGTGCCATTTTGGTGTTTAGCACCGTGCAGCATGGCTTGATTCAGTTCCAGGAATCCCTGAGCGGCCACCGCTGCCAAGAGATCTTCCCGGTCCGGAAAGTGTCGATAGGGAGCGTTGTGCGAGACGCCTGCGCGTCGTGCTACTTCCCTCAAAGTAAAGCCGGCCGGCCCCACCTCAGCGATCAGCTTAATCGCCGCTTGCAGTAAAGCCTCGCGCAAATGTCCGTGATGGTATGGCTTTGGCCGCGGCATTGTGTACCACGATTATAACTCTTCAGTGTTGACACGAGCAACATTTTTGAATGTTCAGGCGAGGCTTATTGTTTTTTTGGCAACTATGTTGACAGAAGCAACATCTGAACGATAGGATGTTGACAGAAGCAACATTCTAAACGGTTGAGTATAAGGAGAAACAGTTATGCGATTCGGAAACAGAACGTTTGCGCGGCGGTTCGTCACCATTCTTTTCGTCGCATCCACCCTAACCGGAGGCGTTCAGTCTACTGCTCAGACCCAGCCAACGAGTCAGACCGCATCTGCTCGCACCGCGTCGCTTAAACAAGGCACGGAAGTAAAACTGAAATTGCGCGACAAGCTCACCTCTAAAACAGCAGTCGAAGGCGATCCGGTGAACTTGATCCTCGACCAAGATCTGAAAGTAGGAGGGTTCACGGTGGCGAGAGCCGGGGCTGTAGCGGTGGGAACCATCTCTCACGCTGGCAAGGCTGGGATGTTGGGCAAACCAGGTGATCTTGGCCTAAGGCTGGAATACCTAAAGGCTGACGATTCAACCATCAGGTTGCGCGGCACGCAAGGCAAGCAAGGAAAAGGAAAAGAGGGGACGGCTGTGGCGCTCACCGTACTTTTTGGGCCCATCGGTCTAATAAAGCACGGCAGGAATGTTGAGTTTAAAGAAGGCACACCGCTGGTTGCTTACGTGGACCAAGGCATTGAGCTACCAGCTCTCGACTAAGACCCTGAACCGTGTAGAGGAAGACATATGGATTCGCTCTTCAGGTTAAGTAACTTTTTGGTGCTGCCCCTCTGGGCTCTCATGATCCTGGTGCCGCGCTGGCGGTGGACAATCAGAATCGTGCGCTCACCGTTTGTGAGTGGGGCGCCCGCAGTCATGTACGCAGTTCTCGTACTCCCGCGCCTGGGCGAGATCTGGCCCGCCGTTTCACGGCCGACGCTCACTGGGGTTGCGGCGCTCCTGGGCTCGCCAGCAGGTGCAACCATCGCGTGGGTGCACTTTCTCGCCTTTGACCTATTCGTTGGGCGTTGGATCTTTCTCGACAGCCAAGAACGGCGAGTCAGTGGCTGGCTAATGGCACCGGTGCTTTTCCTCACGCTGATGCTAGGGCCGGCAGGGTTCCTGTTCTACCTCATTGTCCGCTCCGTGGCCGCAGTTTTACCCGCATCGGCAAAAAGAGCCTCTTCGGAGTGCCATGTTTAAGGAGAGAACGATGAGATCACTGATTGGCACAACACAAGCTAAGAGCCACAGCGGAGCAGCATTGCGGCACTTGCTACACCGCGCATTTGCCGTTAACCCGGCGCTGAGCATCATGGGCGGGACGATGCTCATCACTTTTCTCGCCACCCTCGTTGGAATACTCGTTGACCACCGCGTCATTACGGGATCGCCAGCTTGGCTCAAACCCGCCAAGTTCGCCATCTCGGTCAGCATTTATTGCTTTACCTTTGTTTGGCTGCTCGGCTTCATCGTGAACCGTTCCCGCTTGGTTCGGCTGGTGGCTAATGTCACGGTCGTCAGCTTGATCGTGGAGATGATTGTCATCATCACCCAGGCGGCGCGCGGGACAACCAGTCACTTCAACTTAACAACGCCGTTCAATTCCTTTCTTTGGTCCACGATGGGGGCGTTCATCATCCTCGTGTGGGCGATGAATTTGCTGCTCGTAATCGTGCTGCTTGTGCAGCGGATTCCGGACCGCGCCTTCGCATGGTCGCTGCGTCTGGGAGTGTTCATCTCGTCGGTCGGCATGGCAGCAGCATTCTTCATGATTACGCCTACACCAGAGCAGGCCGGCGCAATCGTCGGCGGTTACAGCCCGCACATTGTCGGGGCACACAGCGTTGGAGTTGCAGACGGTGGCCCGGGCCTGCCCGTTGTTGGGTGGAGCACGGTAGGAGGGGACCTGAGAGTCGCGCACTTCGTTGGACTGCACGCGCTGCAGATCTTGCCCTTCTTTGGTTGGCTGTTGACACGAAGGAAATACGTTACCGCTCTCTTGACTGACAATGATCGGCTGGCCCTAGTTTGGACCTCTGGTTTGGGTTACTTAGGCTTGGTGCTACTGCTCACTTGGCAAGCTCTGCGGGGTCAATCCGTAATCAGTCCTGACAACAAGACGATCGCCGCAGCGGGTGCGCTGGCGGCGGGCTTCGCATGTTCAATATTCATCATCATCGCAGGCGTTCTCAATAGAAATAGAAAAACACGGGTACTTGAAGCTGCAATTCAAATCTTGTCTCACCAGGAGAATGTATGAAAAATACAATTTCGATCTCACTTCTCGCTCTGTTTATATTCCCAGCTAGTTCTTTGGGGCAGAACGCTGATAAACCGCTGCCAAGTGCACCCTCTTCCCATACTGCTCCTGAGGGGTCTGGCGACATTTCCGGCATCGGTCAGCGGGCATTGGATAAGTCCTCATCGTCCGTTGATCCCATTCCCGGGCAGCCGGCGCAAGGGAATACGGCTCGGTTCGACCTCGGAGATAAATTTCGCTACTACATAGCCGATACCTATCTGAATCCCAGTGCCTTAATTGCGCCTGCTTTTCGTGCGGGCCTCCGCATGGCCAACCCTCCCGGTAAAGGTGCGAACCAATATCCTCCGGAATGGAGACAGGGGGCCGAGGCCTTTGGCAAAAACTACGGGGATGCGTTCGCGGAACGTGCAAGCTTTCACACCGCTCTGTTTGTAACTGGAGCCATTACGCGGGAAGATCCACGCTACTTCCCGTCCGGCAGCCACAACGTTCTCTCGCGAAGCCTTCACGCCCTCACCTTCACAGTTGTGGATCGTTCTGATTCGGGACATCCTATGCCCGCACTCTCGAACTTCGTGGGGGCCGCTGCCGGTGGCTTCGTCGGGAATGCATACCTTCCGGCAGGCTTTAACAACATTACACATGCAGGTCAACGAGCCACGATTCGCTTCGGGACGATCGCAGCTGGGAACCTGTTCCGCGAATTTGCACCGCAGATGCCTCGGCCCGTGCGTACGTTCTTCATCTTAATTGCCCGCTGAGGCAATTAGAACGCTCATTCCCCTGATTGAGAGGTGGTTGTAATGAACGACGCATACGCGAAGTCGAGAACAGAGGTTGAGACAAAGAACATGGATGGCAGAGCAGTTAACCGAAGAACCATGTTGGGCATGACCGGGGCGGGATTGGCTGGATCTCTCCTAGCATGCGCGACCGGCTCTGGAGTGCAACCCGCATCTGCAACGCAGTCGTCGCGACGGCGGAGTTTCGCCGGAAAGGTAGTCCTTATCACAGGGGCTACATCTGGTATTGGACGCGCCGCTGCCATCGCCTTTGCAGTTGAGGGCGGGAAAGTCGGCTTCTGCGGCCGCCGCGAGCTACTCGGTCAAGAGGTGGAGCGCCAGATCAAGGCTGCTGGTGGCGAAGCAGCCTATGTGAGGGCCGACGTTCTCATGGAGGATGACGTAAAGCGATTCGTCGATCAAATCTTTGCTAAGTATGGCCGACTCGATGTTGCTTTCAATAACGCGGGCATCACGATCGAGAAGCCACTGCACGAATACAGTTCTGAGGAATGGGACAGCGTGCTAAACACGAACCTGCGCGGCGTGTTTCTCGCGATGAAGTATGAGATCCCGCACATGATCGCTGGCGGTGGCGGCAACATCGTTGTGACGTCCTCCTCGAACGCGATCGCGACCACTGAGCGCCGTGCTGCCTACACGGCGAGCAAACGTGCGCTCATTGGTCTGGTCCAGGCTGCTGCTCTGGACTACGCGTCCAAGGGAATCCGCGTAAACGCGCTCATTCCCGGAACGACTGACACTGCGCTGGTACGAAGAGCGGCGGGAATGGAAAAAATGCCAGATGCAGTATGGGAAGTCATGGCACGTCAATGGGCCAAATCGCATGTACCGGGGCTGGGAAGGATGGCCACGCCGGAGGAGATCGCGGCATTTGCACTAGTGCTTGCTTCCGATGACCACCCATACATAACGGGCACCCAGATGGTGATTGATGGAGGAAAGACCGCCCATGCCGGCTGAAGCCCATGTTTGCTGAACTGGTTCGCGTTCCGCCTGGATCGATTGAGATCCAGATTTGGAAAGTGATGTTGTGGTTTACAAATCATGCACGAAGTGAGAATTCAAATCATGCAAAAAAACCTATTAACATGCCGATTCCTGCTCGTTGCGGCCTTATCCGCGGGGTTGTCCTTAATCGTGGCACCCCGATTTTCGTCTCTGCTAGAAGCGCAATCAACAGGCACCGCCACCTTGACAGTTCATGTTAGTGGGGCGCGCAACACCAAAGGAAAAATCCGAGCTGCGCTGTTCCGGGGCGCCGAAGGTTTCCCGAACGTTGCATCGCAGGCCATCCACACGCAGGCCGCAGACATCGACCCGCAAACTTCGAGTGCACAAATCGTGTTCACGGATCTTCCCGCGGGTGCTTACGCCTTGTCGGTGTTCCACGACGAGAATATGAACCAAAAGCTCGACAAGAATTTTGTGGGAGCGCCCAAGGAAGGGTACGGCGCCTCCAATAATCCAAAGAAGAAGATGGGACCGCCCAACTTTGATGAAGCTAAATTCCAGCTGAGCGGAACGGAGCAATCATTGGAAATCAAGCTGATGTATTGAAGAATGGGCGATGAGAAATTCGCATTTCAACAAGGAGGAATCATGCGCGCATTTGTTACAGGAAGCACGGGACTCCTAGGAAACAATTTGGTCCGCACCCTTCTGCAGACGGGTCATGAGGTGTGGGCGTTGGCTAGATCCGAGGAAAAAGCGCGGCGAGAGCTCGGCGACACTGCGACTCGGATCGTCATAGGGGACGTTCGGAACGTCGCCGGATTCGCGTATGAGCTCAAAGGTGTTGACGTCGTCTTTCACACCGCTGCCTATTTCCGCGAATACTACAACCCTGGGGATCACTCCAATGCCGTTGAGCTCACAAATGTAAGGGGCACGATGGAACTCGCACAAGCGGCACACGCAATGGGCGTTAGAAAGATGATCCACGCGAGTTCAGCCGGCATCATCGGATTGCAGCCCGACGGTTCGCCCGGTGATGAACAGACATCACCATGGCCGGGCACAATGAAAAACCTCTATCTGAAGAGTAAAGAACGAGCCGAGCAATTGCTGTGCGAATTCTCGCGAGAGAAGGGGTTCTTCATCGCATCGGCACTTCCTTCATGGATGTGGGGGCCTCACGATGTGGGGCCGACACCGAGCGGCAAACTCGTCTTCGACGCGCTCGCGCATAAGTTGCCTCCAATGCTGCCGCCTGGTGGCTCGTCGGTGGTGGATGCAAGGGATGTGGCTGCGAGCATGCTCCGTATTGCAGAAATCGGGCGCTCCGGAGAACGATACATTCTAAGCGGTGACTTCGCCGAAGTGGCCGACGTCATCGCGAGTCTTGCTGCCTTGGCCGGCACAAAGCCACCTAAACGGCACATCCCTTTTGCGGCTGCTGTCGCGTTAGCGACTGCGGCGGAAACATGGTCTCGAATCACGAGAACCGCCAGTCCGATGTCCGTCGAAGCAATTCGCTTGATGAATGCGCGCCTTCGCGTAACTGCGGCCAAGGCGGAGAAGGAACTCGGTGTGCCGTTTCGTCCATTCGCGGTCACGCTTGCGGATACGGTGTCATGGGCGAGGACGCAGGTAAACGCTGACCGTAGGCCACTAATTCTGTCGGCATCGAATCGAAGAACTGCTTGAGTAGCCAGGAATTGCCGGTGGTGCAATTTTGCTCCGGTGTTTACCAGTGCCATAACAGGTTACAAATACTTGTGAAAAAGACAATGAACCTGTCGATTTCGCTATTTGTTAATCGACGTGTAAGTAGAGGTTGGGTGTAGCCAGGCGGGCACCGCCTGGAAGCCCGGATCTGAAAGCAAACAAGGAGAAATATATGAAACTCTATTCACATTTGAATTTTGGCGGAAACTGCGAAGAAGCATTCCTGTTTTATGAGAAGCATCTCGGCGGAAAGATTACCGCGATGATGAGAGCGGACCAATTGCCGCCACAATTTAACGTGTCGCCGGGCATGGAGAAGGCGATTGTTCACGCGCGCATGAATGTAGCAGGCGTGGAGTTGATCGGAAATGATGTTCCACCGGACCACTTCCAGCCCATTCGTAGCTCTTATCTGTACCTTTGGCTGGGCTCGACAAAGAGCGCAGACAAGACTTGGAACGTACTTGCGGATGGCGGTGTAGCCACGATGCCGATCGCAGAGACGTTTTTCGCGACACGCTTTGGACAGCTTCGCGACAAGTTCGGTGTGCTGTGGTCGATTATTCACCCGAAGCCAATGAAATGAGGGCTGGCAATAGCCCGGATGGATCATTGGTATGCTGCGCTTGGGCGTGGCGATGCCGCTGGTTTGCCGCAAAAATAAGTCATGAGTCGTGTCGAATTCGTGGAATCTTATTCGACGTGTAAATAGAGCGAGGTTCAGTCGGTCCAGACGGTCCGGAAGTCTAGCTTTTTATTCATCGATTGAAAACACGGGAGGAAATTTATGCATGTGGCAAATCAAGCTTCCGAATTCACGCGAACAGCTTCGCTATGGGCAAAAAGGCTCTGGGCCGGACGTATCATAAGCTCCCTGGCACTACTGTTCCTGGTCTTCGATGCTATTGGTAAATTGTTGAGGGTGGCTCCCGTCCGGAAGGCGTTCGTTGAGCTAGGATTTCCGGTTAAATTCGCTGTTGCCCTAGGAAGTCTCTTGCTTGCCTGTGCGATTGTCTATGCCATTCCACGTACTTCCATTCTTGGGGCGATCTTACTGACAGGCTATCTTGGAGGGGCAGTGGCTACTCAGCTGCGTGCGGGTAATCCATTGTTTGAAACGATCTTTCCGATCATTTTCGGCGTGCTTATCTGGGCGGGAATTTTCTTGCGCGATGACCGGCTGCGCGCACTAGTTCCGTTCCTAAGTTAGCGTTCA
>JAOAPG010000367.1 GCA_025462785.1 Acidobacteriaceae bacterium | reverse complement strand
TGAATGATTAACTCGCCGCGATCGTCGAGAAGGACATATTTGTGAATGGTGCAATTGTCCTCAACGACGAGGTTGTAGCCGAATGAAACTTCCACCCCATGAAATATCTTCACGTTCTGACCACAATACTTGAAGACATATTTGGCAAGCATCGCGCGCATTCGAAACCCTAACCAATGATTCAGTCCGACGGGGGAACGGTCGTACATCATCCAAAACCAGATCAGAGGCTTGCGCTCGGCGTATTTTTCGCCATCCACATCCCCGTAATATTCAGGCTCTAGGCTCGCGTTCCGCGGATCGAAGGAGTGCACCAGCGTCTGCTCTGCTAGAGATGAGGCAGGACTCGGCGCAACGTACGGACGGCCCAGGTAGAGCTCATGCAGTGCTTCCCGTATCACCACGCTGCGTTGATCGGGATCACGATTGGCAAATTCCTGGTCGAGTTTGGCAATCCACGCAAGATAGCTTTTCTGTGCTTCTGGAGTGGGATTGATTGGTCGATATTCGTATCGGGGCATAGCGGGCCTCAGTTGTTATAACGGCATCCAGAACCATAGCATACCGGCTCGATTTCGGAGGATGCGGCACAAGAGCTAAGTCGAGCCGATTTCTTTTATAATTCGCGGCTATGAATTTCGGTACTCTCGATCTGCAAACTCTACGATTGAAAGCCGTACGAGGTCTTCCCAAATCGATTGGAATCTTTCTTCTATTTACGGCTGCCAGCCTGCTCTGGGCGCAAAAGCCTCAACCTGCACCATTCGACGTTGTCATAACGAAAGGGCACATCATCGATGGCACGGGTTCGCCGTGGTACTCGGGCGACATCGGCATCCGCAGCGGAAAAATTGTCGCGATCAGCAATCTCAAGGACTTGCCTCGAAAACGGACGATTGACGCTGAAGGCAAGGTTGTTGCGCCCGGGTTCATCGATATGCTCGGCCAATCGGAGCTGACGATTCTGGTAGACCCTCGATTGCCGTCAAAGATCTATCAGGGAATCACCACCGAGATCACGGGAGAAGGTGGATCGGCCGCGCCTTTGAATGACGCCATTGTTCAGGCCGATCGCGCTGGATACGACCACTACCATATCAATCCAGATTGGAAGACTTTTCGGCAATATTTTGCGCGGCTAGAAAAACAAGGCATGGGCATTAACCTGGCGAGCTACGTGGGGGCAACGCAGGTTCGGCGCATGATACTCGGTGACGACGACAAACAGCCAACACCCGAACAGCTCGAACAAATGAAAGATCTGGTACGGCAGGCCATGCAGGATGGCACCGTCGGCGTCTCGACGGCTTTGGAATATGCTCCCGCGCCCTACGCCAAGACCGACGAGCTAATCGCCCTCGCGACCGAGGCTTCTAGATTCGGAGGCATCTATGCCACGCACATGCGCAACGAAGGTGACGCTATCATTCCCGCGATTGACGAAGCCTTGCAGATCGGCAGCAAAGCCAGCATCCCAGTTGAAATTTGGCATTTGAAGGTGGCGGGCAAAGAAAATTGGGGACGCATGCCAGAGGTGGTGGCCAAGATCAACGCTGCACGTGCAGAGGGAATCGATGTAAGCGCTAATACCTACGCGTATACCGCGTGGTTCAACGACATGTCCGCATTTATTCCGCCTTGGGCTCATGACGGGGGCAACGCGAAACTGGTTGAGCGCTTGAAAGACCCGGCCATGCGTGCCCGCATGCGCAAAGATCTGATGACCCCCTCCAAAGACTGGGACAACGAATGGCAGGAAATTCCCGGTCCAGAGGCAGTGCTGATTGGTATTGTTCAGAACCCGGAACTTCTCTCATTGCAAGGAAAAACCTTGGCGGAGGTGGCAAAAATCTGGAACAAAGATCCGATGGACGCGTTGTTCGATCTTTTGATTCAAGACAAAGCATCCACTGGAGCCGCGGTGTTTGGAATGTCCGAGCCCGATGTTGCTCTTGCTCTTGAACAACCATGGGTTTCGATTGATAACGATTCTTCAGGCGCTTCTCCGGTGGGCATTCTGGGACAGGAACATCCGCATCCCCGAGCTTACGGAACTTTTCCTCGTATCTTAGGAAAGTATGTTCGCGAGGAAAAGAAGCTCACTCTCGAAGATGCAATCCGAAAATTCTCGGCGTTCCCTGCACAACGGATGCGTCTTACCGACCGCGGAGTACTAAAAGCAGGTATGTCGGCAGACATCGTGATTTTCGATCCGGCTACGGTGCGCGACGTAGCTACTTTTGAAAATCCGAATCAATTATCGCAGGGAATGGAATACGTGCTGGTCAACGGCGTTCCTGTAATAGACAACTCAAAGATGACCGGAGCATTACCTGGCAAAGTGCTGCGCGGGCCTGGTTACGTGCCCTAGGCTGAATCTATTTCTGGGTTACGGTCAGGGTGTGAAGGCCAACGGAGGCGGTGTCTAGACGATCAGGCAAAGCGAATTTCGAGTCGAGACCAATATTAGGGTACTTTGGCTTGAGATATTTATCGACAAACATCTGCAGCACGAAGCGCGGAATCTCCACGTCATCGAGTGAAACAGATTCCACGTGCACCATGCCTTGTCCACCCGCTCCATAGGCCTGTGCGACAACCACTACATTGTGGATCCCGTTGAAAACTGACAGCAATGGATTAGCTGAATTGCGTCCAATCTTCATTTCATCAAAGTCCACGCGCGCCGTACCCGTTATTACTCCGGGCTTTCCACGAAATACCACGGACTGCATGCCCGCTGGCAGCTTGACCTTTCCACTCGCAATGTAATCGTTGATTTCCTTTTCGGTGAACTCTGTGGGGGTTTGATCTGGAGTCGCGCTTCGGCCATTCTCTTCAATATGCTGAAACTTTTGTTCAAGAGTAGGGATAGCGGTCGTTGAAGAAGTCGCGGCAGCGTTGGACGAAGCATCGGTTTGCGCATCGGCCTTCTCAACAGGCCAAAGAGGAACAAGAAAAAGATAGAGCAGCGTAAGGACTATGAAAGGAAGCTTCATGGTTTTAGTGCAGCTTCCGCCTCATGCGTGCTCACAGGGGATATTCGCGGCTGAGTCAGCGTTCCCGTGATATCGAATCCGGCGGCTCCGTCCCGCGCCAACTTCAAATTCAAATTCCTCCCGAGACTTGTCGTGCCGCTCACTCGATAGATGTCGCTTTTCGTTTCCAGTTTGCATCCGTCGAAATCGAGACTACTATCGCGCAAATTTAACGTACCCAGAAACTGACTCATTTCAAGTGGCCCAGACGCATTGTCGAGAACAATATGTGGCAGCGCAACTGTATGCGCATTCACTTGTAGCGTGGCAACAGCAGAACCAAGTAGGTCATTCAGATTTAAACCCGAAGCGCTAGCTTCATAGGTCGCATTCGCAGTGCCCGTGATCCAGTCGTCATGCATCAGAGTGGCTAAATCGTCCAGGGCCACAAGCTGAAAATTTCCCTTGCCGCTGTATGCCGGAGGCTTGACGGTGAAGTCAGCTCTCCAACTACCGGAATGATGACCACCCAGTACGTCTCCGCGCAAATCTGAAATCTCAAGCTTTCCGTGATTCAATTCCACGTTAGCTGACACGTTGCTCGAAGCTAATCTGTGAATAAGCACCCGTCCAGCAGTAAGCTTACCCGCCGCAAACAGCGTGAGCGCGTACGGACTTCCCGCCGAGGAAGGTAGAAATTGATACCACGAACGTTTGCGAAACTCTGGATTTAGGTATCGATTGAGCTGATCGGTCGCAATCTCGTCAGCGTGAAGATTAAAGCGGAGGGGACAAGTTCCGGGTGTTACACATTCTCGAGGCAACGTTACCGAACCCCGCCAAGCGCTACCGCCGAAGGAAGCATTTATGCTTTGAATGCTCACCTGATCTTCTGTTAACAGAAGAGTCGCCGACTCGATCTGCACTAGGGTTTCGAGGCCCCGTACCTCGGCCCGCGCGGAGCGCAGTTGCATCCTTCCATTTGCCTTGGGTAAGACAAAGCCTTGCCATTTCCCAGCAAGCTGCAGATCGATTTTTGCAGGACCATCGACTGAGGGTTGTGCTGACGGCACACCAATGTTTCGTGCCAACTGGAGCAATCGTTTCAGTTGCACATCGCCGACGATGCTAACGCTGTATCCCGATCGTGAGAATGCGCCGCGCACAACGGCAGGCGTTGGTCGGCCAAGCGCCATGCTGAACGGTCCGAGTTCTATGTGAGTCTCAGGAAGACCCTGAGCGGGTTGAATTCTCGAATGAACTCCCGAATTACTGGCCGTTAATGCCGGATTCGCTCCTGAAGCCACCACGAAAGGAATTTTGTCGAGAACTAATTCCGCATTCGTACGGCTCGGCTTCAATTGAAATCCTGAAGTTTCTCCACCACCGCTCCACGTAACCCGCGTTTGATCCCCGCGCACACCGACATTTGCATTTAGATCGCCGATAGCAACCAGGTCATCCGGCAGGTTCGCTTTTGCATGACGCGCCAAGGCAAGTAGTGACTGCATGGGAACATCGTGAGCCAATAGCTTGAGGTCGTAGATGGGGAAATTTGCCAGACCAGCAACATTGCCCGTCACAGTGACAGCGCCTTGCCCAACGGGTGCCTCGCACTCTATGGTCGACAAAGCCTGATCCACCGAACTGTAATGTCCGGCGCACGTTGCGCTCAAGGCGAGTGCGTCGCGGCCTACAATGTCGTACCGTCGAAAATCCTGCAGAGACGAGCTGATTTTCAAAACCAGATCTGCGGGCGTCCCGCTTAAGTTTGCGGACACTTTTATAGTGCCTCGCCATCCCGCATCGCTTCCACGGACTAGTTTCGTCGCTTGGCCGAGCTGCGCTCGCTGCCAGGAAAACGTGAACTGGACCGGTGTTTCACGCAGGGTTGCTGCTCTTTCCCATGATCCACTAATCGACAGGAGGCCGGTATCGGTTAGGTTTAGGTCGGTTCGAACCGGTTGTGCCTTCAGCCGCATTCCCCAGCTGTTTTCGGAATCTTGCCACAATCCGAAGTTGGCGTTGCTCAGAGCGTAGGGTTTCTTCTCCAGGCCCACTTTGACGTTAATGCGTCCTTTATCCGCTTGAATGTACGGGAATGCTGGACGTCTTTCGGACTTCGCTTTGCTCGTCGGAGCGATGGGCAACTTCGCTGCGCGCTCAAGAAGCGTTTCGAGATTCCATCGCCCATCGCTGTTTCGGACCAGGTTCAGGCTCGGTTCCGAGAGGCTCAGTTTTGAAATCTCCAGACGACCACGCAGTAGGGAAGTTAACCGGAGACCTGCCGTGACCTCGCCAGCCCGCAGCATCGGTTCCGCACCGAAGGAGGGATCATCATGGACTACTAAGTTCTCCAACTCAAACCCAGGCTGAGGAAGAAACCGCAGGCTGACGGAACTAACCTCTACCTGCCGTCCTAGCGCTGAGCTGATGGAGTTAACGATGCGTGTCTTTAAACGATTGGCTCCGGGCCGAACCAGGAAGAGCGCGAGAAGCAGCACTGCCGCAAGAGACGCAATGCCAGTTCGCGAGCGAAAAAGCTTCACCGTATCACCCTGAACGTGCGTCGCCAGCGAGTCTCATCGAAAAAATGAATCACGACGTGCGCTAAAAATCCCAATCGCTGACTGACTTCTGTTTGCAAGTACTGGTTCGGCGGGGTTTCAAAAGACCAGTAGATGAACATGGGACGCCCAATTACATTCTTCTTGGGTATGAAACCCCAATACCTGCTGTCGTAACTCACGTCTCGATTGTCGCCCATCGCGAAATAGCTATCCGGCGGCACGACCAAATCTTCCCCTTCAACGTGTTGCGGCAGTGTCAGTTGCCACTCTGGAACGACATTATTGAAATCGGAGGGCGGAACAGCCGGGAAATTGTCCCCATAGGCGTTATAGGCATGATTTGGCGTGTGAATCACGTAGGGCTCGTCGAGCTTCACACCGTTGCGGTACACCACGCCGTCGCGCAAATGAATGCGATCGCCGGGAACGCCAATAATTCTTTTCACGACGTAAAGGCCGGGTTCAGCGGGCGAGAGAAAAACTACGATGTCCTGCTCCCTGACCTGCCGATAGGGAAGAATCGGCATCCAGTGGGTTGGCGGAGAGAACTGGACACGGTTCACGAACACGTGATCACCGATCAACAGGGTGTTCTCCATAGAACTGGAAGGAATCTCAAACGCCTGGACGATAAAGGTAATGATGAACAGCCCTGTTACCAGCACCGCTGCCAGCGATGCCAGGAACTCGACTGTAGTTTCGCGAGGTTTTTCTTCTATTTGAATTTCTTTTTTTGCCACCAGAAATTGTTCCTTTTGCGGGCTGAGCTTGCCCTTAGTTGACTACTCGAAACGTGCGGTTCCAACGAGTCATTTGAAATACATGCGTCATGGCATAAGCGAAATGAAAAAGTTTATCACCCGCCGTGGGCGCCATCGGTAAGTCATCCGGCCCTTTTTTCATCGACCAATAGATGACTAGGGGCCGTCCAACAATGTTTGCCAGTGGGACAAAGCCCCAATAACGGCTGTCGAGGCTTTCGTCTCTATTATCTCCTAACACGAAGTATTCTCCCTCGGGAACAATCAACTGCCCGTCTTCGACCAGCTTTTTCATTTGCAGCCACCAACTGCCTTCCAGTCCGGGCACGGGCATGTCGATTTTGGGGAAGTCATCTCGGAAGGGTTCGCGGAGGTGCGAGCTGTAGCGCGTATAACTCTCCTGCAGAGGAGCCTCGTTAACGTAAACCTGATGGTTGATAAGGCGGAGGTGGTCGCCGGGAACGCCTACAACTCGCTTTACAAAGTGTTCTGCCGGATTCACCGGATAATGAAAAACGATGATGTCTCCGCGGTGTACGGACCGATACGGCATGATGCGATCCCATACGCTTCCGGCACCATAGCGTAACTTGTCGACTAGTAAATAGTCGCCGATGAGAAGTGTGTTTTCCATCGACTCGGAAGGAATCTGGAACGCCTGCACGATAAAAGTGATAACGAAGATTGCAATAACAACCGTCGTCAGCAACAGCTGCAATGGGCTTGCCCATTCACTCCGAGGTTGTTGGCGGACTACATCCATACTGATCAATTGAGCAAACTTAATTGCGAGGTCCTGGTTTACTGAGGCAGACTTCTACCTTCGGTTACCGATGCGAGGTACTCAAGCACCTGTCGGGCGGCTTCCTGTTCCGCATACTTTTTTGTTGAACCTTCGGCGCGGGCCACGAATTCACTTTTCCCGCGATTCACTAAAGCTTGCATCCTCGCTTCCACAGTAAATGTCTTGCTGTGCTCCGGACCGTGCTGCTTTACCAGAACATACACCGGCTGTGGACGCCCCACTGCTTGCAGTTTTTCCTGCAGCGCAGACTTGTAATCCGCAACCGGCAAACGGCTCTCTGTCCGGGCAAGAACCTCAAGCTCGGGAGCCACCACGTGCTGAAGCACAAAATGTCGAGCAGTCTCCAATCCATCGTCAAGACAGATCGCACCGATGATCGCCTCCAACGCATCGACTAGCAGAGCAGTCTTACTCCGCCCACCACTCTTTTCTTCGCCTCTTCCCAAGTGTAGGTAATGACCGATCTCGAGCTGGAGCGCTACTCTAATCAGATGCCTCTCGCTCACTAAATGTGCGCGCAACTTGGAGAGATCGCCTTCCCGATAGTCGGGGAACGTACGAAACAAGTGCTCAGTCGTTACAAATCCTAAAACCGCATCGCCCAGGAATTCGAGTTGCTCATTATCCGGGGCACGAGTCGTCTCCTGAGGCTTTGACGCCTCCAGTTCGCGAGCGTGGGAGCTATGGGTGAGTGCTTGCTTTAGCAATTCCACATTCCCAAAGCGATGGCCCAAAGCTCCTTCCAATGTCGTAATCTCGCGTGCTTTCATATCGGACTGGTTACCGGCACTCCCGACTATTTTTTCGGGGTATTAGCCGAGGGGGCCGTGCTGCCTGGCGTCGAAGCCGGCGGTTGCGTACTTGCGCCGGGAGCGCTGCTGGTCAGCTTCTGCAATCGATCTTGCTCGCGGCGGGCCGTACTTCCTATGTTAGTGCTCTCCTGAGTCATTGCCACAACTTTGGTCGTTTGCTGCAGAGCCTCAGGATATTTCTCCTGCTTGTCGAGCGCCAACGCCAGGCGCAACATAGCCACGGGATCCGGCTGTGAAGGATCAGCGTCAATAGCCTTACGCAACGTGCTCTCAGCATCTGCGAACTTTTCCTGATCAAACTGAATGGTTCCGATTACGGCATATGCAGTGGATTTTAAATAGCGCTTGTAAGCCTCAAGCTTCTCGGGTGGAGTGCCTGCCGGAGCTGCGACATCGGTATCGATTGTTTCGAGTGCGTGCTGCGCCATTTTGGAAGCTTCATCATACCGCTGGTCCTTGTCGAGGTCCGTATCGCGAGTGCGTTCCGCCAAAACTTGAGCGATACCGAGAGCCGCTTCCGGATCATTCGGATCCAACGTAAGAACTTTGCGTCCCATTTCCATCATCTTTTCGCCGTTATTGGCGCTCTGGTAGCTGTTCATGGAGGCCCGATACAGCAGGACTCGCAGATCGCTGGTAGGGAACTTCGCAGCAAAATCGACAGCTGCCTTTTCCATGACAGCAGGGTCCTTCATATTGGCAATGGCAGCTTGATAAGCGTCGAACTCAGGCTGAGTCTTTGCTTGCGGCGGACGTTTACCCTGGGGCGCTGGCGCGCCCGCATTAGCCGCGCCGGACTGGGTCGAACCGGATTGGGTTGATCCCGATTGGTTGCTCGCCGCGGGCTGCTGTGCCAATAAAGATGTCGCCGCTGCTAAGGTTATGACCAATATTGCTTGTTTCATTCTCTTTTCTCTCCTAGTGATTATCGAGACGTCCGGCTCTGGAACGAAGATTGTACAGGCCAAAGATCGCGCGTTCTACTGTTGAGGATGGCTCGGTGGCTCATAAGGTTGCTGAAGGCCCTGGTCGGCGGCCGCCTTCGCTTCTGGCAACGTGGCGCCAGCGGTTGCAGCTGCGCGGTATTCGACGATTGCGGCATCGCGGTCTTCCTGCAAATCAAAAATTCGTCCTAAATAGATGTGAGACCACGCCACAACTTTCGGCTCCCGAGAATTCTGCAACGCCTTCTGAAAATAATCGCGGGCTTCATTGATTTGCCGATTTGCTGTCGCAACCTGTGCCAAGATGAAAAGCGCGCGGCCTGGATCTTCACTCTTCTCATCGAGAGCCTCCTGCGCGAGTTTCTGTGCAGAAGCTGCATCTCCCACAGAAAGACGCTGTTCGGCGGTCTTAAGAAGCTTGCCCTCCATTGGTCGCGACAAATGCAACAGTTCCGGGTCCGCGTTTGTTGCAAACTGAACTTGCGCCGCCCGGCGCTGCTCTTTTCTCAGATCAATACTCAACAACATCGAGCCAAAAACATTGCGCAGACCGGCGGGATCCTTTTCGAATTGCACTAGAGCATCGTAGAAATATTGTGTCAGGACAAACCCTTGTTCCATGGACGCATCAACCGCACGCTGCCGCAGTACTTCTGCTTCCTTGATATTTCCCTCCGTGCGAGCTTCGACCGCGCGGATCAGACACTCTGTCACCAGCAACGAAGCATCCGTTTTAAAGCTCTCGTCCATTGGAGCCGTCTTTACCGCGTCCAGCAAAGGATCCAACCGCTTCATTACATCCGGATATTTGAGCGCGAGCGGATCCAGCAGATAATGCAGATACGTGTGCCGAATCTGCTGCATTTTCAACGACGGCGTTTTCCCCGGTGAGATCACGACGTAATAATCTGCCCCGTAATTGCGCGCATTCGTTTGTCCCGGCGCGCCCATTGGATCGAGATACACCGTAAAGCCTCGCCCCAAATAGCCGGACGAAGGCATCTTTAAGTAGATCTCCGTATCAAAAAGCATCTTCGCCAAAGGATCGTGGTAGCGCTGAGTGAAGGCGGAATAAGCAGCTTCATGGCGTTGCCAGATCGCATGCAATCCGTCTGCGACGTAGAACTTTTGTAGTAATGGCAGAATGCCCACCACCGCGCTCACGTCGGGAGGAAGATCGCTTTCTTTGACCTTCGGAGCAAACGCCGGAGCCGGACTTAGATAGAGCGCCAACGAGACATATTGCGACAAACTTCGCGAGGGGTCAGCCTGCTGCTTATTCTGATAAAACTCGCACATTTGGTCGGCTGCAGCTTTGGCGTCATCGGACGCCTGCATGTTCTTCGCGACTTCCGCGCGAATTTCAGTTCGCAACGGGTCAGAGATATCCAACTCCGAATCGTATCCGCAGGTATTCACCGCAGTGAGCACCGTAAACAAGGTCTCGCTCGTATCCAGAGTGACCTGGCTCTTCTGGGCTAAACACGCAGGGACCACCAGCGCGAAAACAGCTCCGAACAAAGAAGCGCGGAATAAACAACGCAAAGAGCTTTTCGTCAGGAAAAACCTCCTAGGCTGGACGAAACACGAGGCTTACTGAATAAGTTTAAGGGGTCTGGAGTGAAGGGTCAAACGGGGAGGGGGGATAGCTATTGACACCGCGAAAATTCCTACACCCCTCAACGGAATGGTTTTGACTTTAGACCGGGGCTCGCGCGCCCGCGCGTGGGGCAAGGGCTCGTGCGCCGCGAAGGAGGCTAACTAAGCATAGAAGTTGGTCAATGCATTATGAGAGAGCGGCCCGTTCAGAGGACTAAAGCAGGGATGTGGGCAAGAACCAGAGGACAAGAACCAGAGGAGAAGATAGGCAAGTCGGCTGAAGAATTGACACTTTACCTTGAGGGAAAGACTCCGTTGACGCGAATGATCTTTCCCCCAAGGAGTGGCAATATCGCTACGTAGGCGGACAACTGCAACGCGCGAAAAAACCGCAACAGATTCGGGGCCTCAATCAGAATCACAACCACGAGATGAAAGAGATCTTCAAGGGAGCAGCTACCCGAGGCAGCTGTGGTGTGGGGCCGTTACACGACTTCTATGTGGCCCTGCTGGCGAAGGGAATGAAACCAGAGCTGGCGCGTCTGACGCTGGCGCGCAGATCGCGGCCATTGCTTTAAGACTTTGGAAGAAGGAGGAACGTTTCGATGCGGAACAACTGAAGCCGCAAGCAGCTTGAGCGTTGCAGTACTCAGGTGATCTCCCAGGTTTTCATGCCTCGGTGGTGCCAATCGGTTCTGGCGATGCTCGGGTTCGAGGGAGAGTATCCATGCGCGCTCATTAGGCGTTCCGGGTGCTGCCACCAGCACCCAGTCTCCGGGTCCATCCTATGCCCCCTCGCATAACCCAAGAAAGCTATAGGCCTCGAGCCTCAGGGTCGAAAATCCATCGCGCTCATGCTGCCGTGCTCACCGGTTCGCCCCTGTAGCCGAGGCTGCGGAGTTCCCGGATCATTCTAGTAGTGCGCTGTCGTCTTGACTTCGTACTCACCGATGAACCTCTTTCTTCGTAACGGACTCCTTGGTGCAGAATGGTCCAGATCAGGCGACACAGCCGATGGGCGATGGCGCCGATGGTTTGATTGTGTCCCAGGCGCGACACCAGTCGGCGATAGAGGATCACATAGGATGATGGTTGGCACTGAAAGCCAACGTTTGGCTTGCATAGCTTCGCAACTGATCGGCATCAGCCAACAATGAGTTGACACCACCCACATTGACGGGGTTCTGTATGATGACGCGAAGCCGAGCATACGTGGGGACAGCAACATTTACTTCGCAAGACACATCTGAGATCACAGACCTTCCGGGATCGTCGGACGGAGTCAGCGTGGCAAGCGAGTGTTTCAAAGGAGTGTCATGCGAATTCTGCTTTACAACCCTGACAACGGGGTCACCCGCAACTTCATGCCCCACCTCTGGATGTTTCTGCTGCAAGCACTCACACCTGCCGGACATGAAGTCCTGCTGGTCGATGGCAATGCCCAACCTATGGACGAAGCCCAAATTGCGCAATTCGTCCGCGACCAGAACATCGGGCTTGTTGGTATCGGTGCCATGACCAGGATGGTCGCCAGGGCGTATCGCATGGCTGACGCTATTCGGGTGACGGGAGTTCAGGTGGTCATGGGAGGGCCGCACGTGACCGAAGAGGCCGATGAAGCCCTCGGCCGCGATGGTGGACCGCGCCATGCCGATGCCGTTGCCTTGGGAGAAGCCGATGAGACCTGGCCGCAAATCGTGAACGATGCTGCTCGAGGTGAGCTAAAGGAAATTTACGCGCCGGTTGATGGTACGGGGAAGGAGCGCAAGCCTTCCCTGAATCCCTATCCC